>CADCPD010000150.1 GCA_902803265.1 uncultured bacterium
ACTTAACACTTTCGATATTGCTGCTGTATTTGCACTTGAAGATATGATTATAAAATTGCAAGATAAAGACGTAAAAGTTGTTATTGTATTAAAAAATAAAAAAATCGGTGCCAAGTTATTGAAAATGGGCTTGGAAGAAATAATTACGAAAGAAGAATTAAAATATTCTTTAGATTCAGGTATTAACAGAGCAAAAGATTTAATTTAAAACCAGTATCTGATAATTTAACCAAATGGCACAACCGCACCAAATCATGTATGGTATAAACAACCATCCTGCCATTTTGGAATGCTTAAAAAATACAAAAGTCGTTGCACTAACAGAAATAAACAGTAATATCGCAACAACCAGTGCCAAAGTAATATTATGCCAATAAAAGAATATAGGCGACCAAATAATATTCAAAACAAGCTGAACAATAAACAGACTCAACGGCAATATTTTCTCTCTGAATTTTAAATCCGAAAAAACACATACAAAAGCAACAGCCATAAAAATATAAAGAACTGTCCATACTACAGAAAAGAAAATAGCCGGCGGAGTTATTTCCGGTTTTACTAAATTTTGATACCACATATCCATATTTATATTTTAAAACTCAATAAAAGTAATACATTAGAGAAAAGTATAAACTTTTGTAACAAAAAATAACCATGCTGAAATCAGGTTTAAAAAATATACTTTATATATATGTAAGATACGAGAGACATTAATTGAACACGAGCAATTGATTACGTATTTTATAAGAGAGAGAAATTCTTAAACAAACCTACCCTAATTACCTTCCCTTCCTATAGAAATTTTCAACTCCATTCCATGGAGTTTTTTTTTGCTCAAAATGCCAAAACTTACATTTGCAATTAATAGAAATCAATTCACCATTTATTTGTGATTAGTGGTCTGTGAATAGTGAGTAGAAAACGATTAACAACTCACCATTCACTATTCACCATTCACTATTCACTATTCACTATTTCACTTGCATCCCTCATCGGCACTGTCGATTTTACCGTCAAAATCATTATCCACTCCGTCCGAACAAGAACCTATTGAATATTTACTTTCGGCAGAAACATTTTCTTTTGTGTATTTATCAGGTATTTTTTTATACATTTCATTGAATTGTTTTATATAAAATTCTGCAAGTTTTGGATTTTTTAGAATAATCACATTTTCATCATTTTTAGAATTACCGCTTTTTGAAAAATTCATTGAACCTAAAATTAGATATTCACCATCGATAATCATGGACTTAGCATGCATTTTCCCTGCATAATTTTCAACTTTGACATCTATACCGTTATCACGTAAAAGTTTGTGCGTTGAATATTGACTGTTTGCATTTGCTCCGTCTATTAGAATTTTTATATCTACACCTCTTTGTTTTGCATTAATTAAGGCTTTTGTTAAATCCTTATGAGTAATTAAAAAAGTAGGCATATAAATTGATTTTTTGCTTTTGTTTACGAGAGGAATAATTTTTGAACTTATTATATTATCTTGCGGAGAAAAATACACAGATAAAATACTTGCACCAACAACTGTTTCGTTTGGATTTGTAGAAACTTTTTCTGTGTGAAATTTCCCTGAATAAAGCTGATTAAATTCTTTTGTATAAATTTCAGCTATTTTATCTGATTTTATAAATAAAATAACGTTAGAATTGTAACTCGACATATCAGACGGGCTTATATTTGCTGAACCAGTATAAACTCTAGCTTTATCAAAAACAATAAATTTATTGTGCATTATAAAAGATTTTGTCTTTGGATTTTTATTGTCGGTATTAGTATTTTTAACAATATTTGCAAGGTCTAGTGTATGTTTATAGTAATTATTATTGTCAGAATCGGTATCATATACCATTCTTATCTTAACTCCACGATTTTGAGCATTTATTAGAGATTGTTTTATCTGAGGAATATTTTCAAAACCGTAAATTGCCATATCAATTGTATCCTTTGAACTATCAATATGATATTTTAGCATTTGACAAACATTAGTAGCACAAGAATTATCAGGTCTTAATTGATTGGTAAAGTCCGTAAGATACATTCTTACTTCACCCGTATCATATAATGGTACATTATTGATAGTTTTTGCAGAATTATCATTTTCGTTTGACGATAATGTTTTACAATACTTACATTCTTGAATACTATTTGTTATATCAGATTTTTTGACAATTATATAATTATGAGATTGCCGCCCGTATTTGCAATTAATTTTGTGATATTTGTTTGACTTTGTATTTAAAATCCTATAGTTTTCAATATTATCAATTTTTATATCGTGATTATTAAAAGTATCTATATAACTTTGATTATCAAAATATATGTCATTTTTAGATTTATCATATTTTACTTTTTTATTTAAAAGAAGATTCTTTGCATATTCCTTTGCAAAATAATCGTAAACAAATTTTTCATCATCTGATTTAAACTTTTTGTCTGCAATCTTTAAATTTAAGATTTCCTCATTATCAGAACGCTTATTCTTATTAAAATCAACAACAACTTGACTCGGAGAATAAATTTCAAGCACTTCAAATCTGTCTTCAAAAATTTCTACAAAAATTGAAAATAAAATAAATAATAAAAGTATAATTGTAAAAGAAAATTTTCTCATGAATTTATACTATTTTACAACAAAAAAGACCTATTTCCATTGAAAAATTTATAACGATTATTATAATAATTTATATGAGAAAAGTATTTCTTATTATATATATATTATTTGCTCTTTTTATAATGAATTCCGTAGTAAGTTTTGCTGTAGAAGATTTACAATTGAGAGATTATACACCAATAACAATACCTAAAGGAACATTTGTTCAGGTAATGAATTTACAGGAAGTATCAACTTCATATTGTGATGACACAACAAAACTTAAATTTGCAGCCGTAGATGACACTTATATGTACGATACAAATATTATTCCTAAAGGTACCGTCATTTTGGGAGAAGTAGAAAAAATGAACGAACCTGTTATAGGAACTAATGCTTCAATGGTTATTAAGTTAACAAAAATACAACTTGCAGATGGTTTTGAAATACCAATAAAAGCTTTTATAGCTACATCAAACGGCTCAACATTATTAGGCGGAGAGATGACACAACCAAAAACATATAAAAAGCTTCCACACTATCAGGAAGGTTTATACAAAGGGACCTTAAGATGGGTTCCAGGACCCGAATTAAAAATGGGAGAACACCTAACCTTAGCAGCCGGAGCTGTATTATTGATGGTATTTGATGCTCCTGCATATATAACACATACCTTAACAAATTGACACGAAAAAAAATAAACTCTACAATGTAAATTGTGAAAAAATTTGTGGAGGAATGATGAAAAATAAGTTGGTAGGGTTTTTAATTGCAATATCAATGACAACATTGTCTGTGTATGCAACTTCTGCAATTGGAGACAGAGTACCTCTTAAATCAGGCGAATTAACTACAAAACAAAAAGTTATAACAGTGCCACCATCAACTATAATAAGAGTACTTACAACTTATGAACTAAATTCAAATGCTTTATTACCCGGACAAACAGTGACTGTTGCGTTACCTGAAAACTTTTTTTATAACGATACTTTGATAGCACCTAAAGGAAGTGTTATCACAGGTAAAGTTATTGAAGTTGAACAGGCTAAACAAAATGGTTTAAACGGAAAGTTGTATTTAAGATTTTCTCTTATCACAGCACCTTACGGATTACAAATCCCTATTGTCGCAGTAGTTAAAACAGATGATTTAACAGGTGTTTTATCAGGAGAAAAACAAAAAAGAGGTAATGAAAAAGTAGTAAAAAATTCCTCTGCAAAAAAAGCTACAAAAACACAAAATACAAATAACTTTAAGACAATTTTAAATTTTGGCGAAAATGTGATTATACCAATAAATACAAAATTTGATATTGTTTTATCTCAACCAATAACAATTAGCCCGTTAGAAGCTAAATAGGCTAATAAAGAATAGAAACTAAGGGGATTTTTAATTCTTATTTAAATGTAAATAATACATAAGATTTTAAAGGGAAAAAATGTCAATACTAGGAAATTTAAACAATTTAACAGAAGAAGAACCTCAAAAAGGCTCTTTTGAAGTTCCAAAAGTAGCAAAAGATGATGATACATCAAGCTTAAATTTAAAAAACTGTATAATGGTTGTTTCACCTGCAATACATATTTTAAGTATAAGTTTTATAGCTGTCTTGAGTTTTATATTATTACTATTGGGTATAAATCTATTCATGTTTGATACTCCCAAAAATAAACCTCAAGACATAGAATTTGTACTTGTAGACAAAGAGCAAATGCCTATAAATAAGAATACAAAATATAGAGCGGACAAAAATTCAAGAGCAAGCGGTAAACATGATCCAAACAAAAAGGTATCAAAACCTGCACCTGTAAGTAAAAAAACACCTACAGCAGCAAGTTCAACACAACAACTTGTTAAAAAGGTTGCAAAACAACAAGCGCAACAAGCAAAACAAGTTACAAAACCTGTTACAAAACCTGTTACAAAACCTGTTCAAAAAACTGTAACGCAACCTCAAACTCCGCAAAAAACACAAACACAGGCTGCTCCAAAACCAACAATGCCAACAGCAAAACCTTCATACGCACCACCAAGTGCTCCTAAAATAGATACAACAGCAAAAGCCCCTATAGGCTTACCGGCACCACCTTCTGTAACAGCAGGTAAATCATATTCTACAGGTCCTGTTGGAGGAAGTGGAACAAGAACAGGCTCAACACTAAGTTCTTCTTCAACCAGCGGTTCATCAGGTTCAGCCGGTTCAACAGGAAGTCGAGCAAGTTCTGGTTCAACAGGTAATGCCGGACCTGGAGGAAACCCTAATGGACCATGGGGTGTTGATGCTCTGCGTGAGCCAAATTTTGCTCCATATATGAGAGAATTACAAAGCAGAATAAAATACAATTGGGATCCGCCTAAAGGAAACGAAAGTAAGAGAGTTGTATTGTTATTTAGAATTGCTAAAAATGGTCAATTACTTTCAAATAAAGTTTCAAAATCATCAGGTTTGGCGGCAGCAGATAGAGCTGCATTGAACGCAGTAGAAGTTACTGCACCATTCAGACCGCTACCTGCTGAATTTAAAGGACAATATATAGATATCCAATTTACATTTGATTATAACGTATTTGGGGCAACAGGTTATTAAAAAATAAATATTAGTACTACATAAAAAGAGGAAAAAATTATGGAATTATTATTACATTCAATTCAATTAGATTGGCCGGTATTATTACCGATATTAATATGTTCAATCCTTGTTGTGGCAGTAGCCATAAACAGATGGGCATATTACAAAAAAAACAAAAGGGATGTTGTTGAATTTATCCCAAAATTACAAAAAGAGTTGTTAAAAAATAATTTAAACGGCGCTCAAAATCTTGCTGTATCAGTAGGCGGGGTAGTAGGCGAAGTAACGGAAGAAGCCGTAAGAATTTTTGCAGAACAAAAAAGCGGATTTTCTAGATCATTTGATATCGCTGCAAACTTAGCAACAAGAAAATTAGAACACCATTTAACAATTTTAGGTACAATCGGTGGTGTTGCTCCTTTCTTAGGTTTGTTTGGTACTGTTGTAAGAATTCTTTATACATTCCAAGATTTAGCTGTTCAAGGTAATCAATCAGCAGCAGTTGCAATGGGTATCGGTTCAGCTTTGATAGCTACAGCTTTCGGTCTTGGTGTTGCAATCGTTGCAGTTATTTGCTACAACTCATTCCAAGCTATCGTTAAACGCTATGAAGATGATTTTCAACTTATTAAATTATTGTTCTTAAGTTTTGTTGATGGCGAAGAAGCTAATAAACAAATAGCATCTATATAAGGATTAGGACTACAGAAATGGCAATATCAACAAGTAAAAAAGGTAAACTTTTTACAGAAATAAATATAACTCCATTAACAGATATTTTCTTAGTACTGTTAATTATAATGATGGTAGTAGCGCCTACTTTTCAGTCAATGGACAATTCAATAAATATGCCTGAAATCAACAGCGGCTTAACTATTGAACAAAAAAATGCTACCGTATCTATTACCAAAAATGGTGAAATGTTTTTAAACGGAACACCAATAAGAGAAAGTAGCCTGACAGACAGCTTAATTGCTCTAAAACCAAAATTAGAAAAACCTGAAGTTGTTGTAAAAGCAGATGCACAAACAAAAAGTTCAGAAATAATGAAAGTTATGAACTCAGCAAAAGCCGCAGATTTTGAAAAACTTATAGTTGCAGGTGAACCTTTAAGTAAAAAAGACCAAAAAGAACTGGCAAAAGCTATGGAATCTCAACAGCAGGAAGAAAGTATGCCAATGCCTGAAAATAACAATATTGAAGAATGGTCAGAATAGAGGATAATATTATGGCAATGAGAGATTCATTTAATGAAATAAATATTACACCACTTACAGATATCTTTTTGGTGTTGTTAATTATAATGATGGTTATAGCTCCATTATTGGATCAACAAGGATTAAATTTAACAGTACCTGATGTAGTTAAACAAGAAGACTTGAAAGACTCCAAACTGATTACTGTTTTAGTTACAAATGACAATAAATACGTCATAAACAATGAGGAAATTTCTGAAGATAATTTAGAAAATACAATAAAAGATATGATACCGAACAATCCTGACGGTTTAGTAATACAATCAGAACCTGATTCTGTTCACGGAGCAGTTGTTAAACTAATGGATAAAGCTCGAAATGCGGGAGTTAAAAACGTGTCCGTTATTGAAGGTTAAAACAAAATACTAAAGGAAAGAGCCTGCTTTGCAATTAAGAAAGCAGGCTCTTTCCCTAAAAACAGCGTAAAAACTGAAAAGGCAATTTTTATAGAGAAAAATACTTAAATAAGTATAAGGAAAATTATATTTTAAAAAAGCATTTCTTGTTGTTGACTAAAAAGCAGTCAGCATAGTTCACTCGAACACATTGTTAAGAAATGTGAATTTTCATGCATAAAAAAGAGCAATTTTTTAAACAAAATTAACTTTATATAAGTACGAGAGATA
>CADCPD010000151.1 GCA_902803265.1 uncultured bacterium
GTTTTGATAGGTTATCTCTATTTAAATGATAAAAAAAGACTTGAAGAAATTTATTCAATAGAAGGTGTTTTATGAAAAAAATAACAATTTTAGTATTATGCTTTTTGTTCTCTATTATGCAGGCAATCTCGGCTCCTGCTTATAATCCAAATAAGGTGAAGTATGATAATGATAATAAAGTTTTTGCAAATTATCAAGTAACCAAAGTAGACGGTAAGTACGGTATCTATGATGCATCTGAAGAAAAAAATGTTATAACTCCACAATATGACAGTTTAAAAATGATAAAAGAAGATGGTGCAATTGTATCAAAAAACGGCAAGTATGGTTTTATAGATTACGATAATAATCAAAAAATACCACTTAAATACGATTATTTGTACTATTTGTATGATGGAAGATTTGGTGTCGTTCAGGACAAAAAATACGGAGTTATAGATGCTTCAGGCAAAAGTATAATAACTCCGCAATATGATTACTTATACAAAGTTAACAGTAAATATCTCGGGGCTGTAAAAAACGGTAAATGCGGTCTTATAAATTACAATGGCGGAGAAGTTTTACCATTTAATTATGACCATATTAATAAATTAACAAATAATATAGACAATATTCTTCTTTCTCGTGTCGGAACAAAATACGGATTGCTTGATAATACTCCTCAAGAAGTTGTTACTGCAAAGTATGATAAAATAAGAAGATTGGATGATTCGTTATATGAACTTAAATCCGGAGAAAAATACGGATTTGCTTATTTACCGACAAAAACTATTGTTGAACCTAAATATGATAGAGTCTACAGATATTCGGAAAAAGCTGTAAAAGTTCGAAAATACGATAAATTTGGCTTATTAAATAATAATGGAGAAACTATAATTGAGCCAGCTTTTTTATCAATACAAAAGGTGAATGATTTTTTAATTGCTGTAAAACGTTATGATAAATGGGCAATAGTAGATTTTTCAGGAAAACAAATAACACAACCTGTTTATAATTCATTTTCGGATATATTAAAAGAAGGTTGGAGAGCTGATGATTTCGCTGAAAAAGAACAGGAAGCTGAAGAAGAAAAACAAAAAACAGAAAATAACTTAAAAAGATAAAAGGATTATTTATGATAAAAAAAATTTTTACAGCATTATTGATTATATTTGCATTTACAGTGCAAACAAGTGAAGCAAAATTATCAAAAAAAATAAAAAAACAAACATGTAAACCTGTATATACAGTAAAATCAGATATAAATGAAGGTACTCAAATTGTAAAATGCGGAAAAACTTATGGTGTTAGAAACGCTTTTTCTTTTGTGGTAATTCCTCCTGAATATACTAAAATGATAAATATTGATGACACCTTGATAAAAGCTAAAAAGGGTAAAAATCAATGGGGAATTTTAACTTATTTGGGGCATACAATAATTAAGCCTGAATATAAAGATGTTGCAGTCGCAAAGATACAATTAGGAGATAATGATCCTGATTATTTATATTTTGGTAAAGTTAAAAAATCATGGTATTTCTTGAAAAAGGGTAAAGAAATTCAATTAGTCAAAACAAAACATGGTGAACAATGGGAACCTGTATTCAGAACTACATTACATCCTATTCCTCACGAAGTTACTGTTGATGAAAATAAATACCGTCTTTTAATGGGAAAGATGGATATGGGTGATTTGTTGATTAATACTCAAATAAAAGTATATATATCATCTAAATTACCAAAATGGGCAGATTATAAAATTGCGGATTTGGCTTTAATTTCGCTTTTTGAAAATAAGTAATTAAAATATAAAATAGGATAAATAATGAAAAAGAAAATTTTTTTATTAATACTTTGTTTAATATTCATCAATACAACTGTTTTTGCAGCGCAAGTACGTAAAAAAGATGTTTATGTATCAGATTCTATTCCTGGTTCAGGGACTCCATCTTCAACTACAACTACAACTACATCTACATCTACATCTACAATTCCAAGTTCTACTTTTAGTAGGCCAAGTAAAATTATTACAAAATATTATCTTGTTACTGAAAAGGGTAATAAAGTTTCTACTCAAGAGTATGACTATCTTGAAGAAGTAAATTCAAATTTATTTATTGCCAGAAATGATGGAAAATATGGTTTAATAAATGGTTTAGGACAAAGTTTGGTTCCTTTTGAATATCAGGAAATAAAATGCTTAAAAACAAACGTTTTAAGATTTAAGTATGATGAAAAATTTGGTTTAATGACATTTTCCGGAAGTTTGATTTTGCCTGCAAATTATTCTTATTTGGAAAAAATAGATGACAGAATATTAAAGTATAATAATGTGGGAAACGCATCTGCAGAAATATCTGGAATAATAAAAAACAGCCAAGTAGGTTTAATGGATTATTCCGGTAATATAATAACATCCCCAATGTATTCTTATATTGATAAGATTGATAATTACTTATTAAGAGTTATTGTTTCGGCAAATAATGAACAAGGCGGATCTCAACAAGATGCGTTGCCTCCAGGAATTTCATCTCCTACTGCTGGTTCTGATGCTAAATTAACATATGTTACCGGTAAATACGGCATAATAGATTATTCAGGAAAAGTAGTTTTAAATCCGGAATATGATTATTTGGCAAAAATAAATAGTACTCTTCTTAAAGTAAAAAAAGGTCAAAGTTGGGGAAGAGTTGAATTTTATCATGGAAATATTCTTAATGTAATGATGGATTATCAATCTTATTGGTAAAAAATATTTGTTAGTGATATAAATAATATGTACTAACAAAAAGGATATTTACTATGAAAAAGATATTATTAACTTTGATTTGCCTATTAATCGGTAATTTTTCGTTTGCACATGAAGTTGAAAATTTATCTGCTGACGAAGCTATGAAACTTCTAAAAACAGGTAATGAGCATTTTAGAACAATGCATTTAAACCATCCTCATCAAACAAAAAAAGCGAGAGAAAGTTTGGTGAAAGGGCAGCATCCGTTTGTTGCAATATTGACTTGTTCAGATTCGAGAGTACCTGCAGAAATTATTTTTGATCAAGGGTTAGGCGATATTTTTGAAATAAGAAATGCAGGAAATGTTCTTGATAACCATGTAATAGGAAGCATTGAATATGCGGTTGTACATTTGGGTGTAAAACTTGTAGTTGTTATGGGACACGAAGATTGCGGTGCAGTTACTGCAACAGTTAATAATGTTGATGAAACAAAGTATATTAATAGCCTTATAAAATCAATAAAACCTGCTTTAAAAATGTATGAAAAAGAGCATCAAGAAGGTTGCAAACTTACTAATGTAATAAAAAATAATGCAATATTGAATGTTGAAAAGATTTTAGATCAAGACGGTTTATTAAAAGATTATGTTAAAAATAAAGGTTTAAAAATTGTTCCTGCTTATTATCACTTAAGTACAGGTGAGGTGGAGTTTTTAACTAAATGAAAAACATTGCATTAATTCTTGCATCAGGAACAGGTGAAAGATTTGGCTTAAATATTCCAAAACAGTTTTATGAAATAAATGGTAAAACTATTTTGGAATATTCAATTGATGCTTTTGAAAACCATGAAAACATTGATGAAATTATTTTGGTAACAAATCCTTTATTCAGAGATTTAACACAGGAAATTTTGAATAAAAATAATTACAAAAAAATAACAAAGCTTTTGAATGGCGGAAAAACAAGAGTCGAAAGTTCTTATATAGGAACAAAAGATATCGAAGATGATGTAAATGTTTTAATTCATGATGCTGTGAGACCTTTTGCAGATAAAGAAATTATAGACAGAAATATTGAAGCCCTTGAAAAATATAACGCTGTAGGTACTGCGATAAATTCGGCAGATACAATAATAGAAGTTGATGACAACGGATTTATAACTCAAATTCCAAACAGAAAATATTTAAGACGAATACAAACTCCTCAATCTTTTAAATCAGAACTTATAAAACAAGCTCATAAACTTGCTCTAGAGGATAAATCTGCAGTTTTTACAGATGATTGTGGTCTTGTTGTAAGATATAATTTAGATAAAATATTTATTGTAGAAGGCAGTGAAAATAATATTAAAATCACCACAAAAGATGATTTGAATATTGTTAAAAATATTTTGGAAAAGTTTGATGTTTAAAATTGATTTGACTTTATATAATATTTTATCAAATGTAAAAAAACGAGATACCGTAGCAATTTATGGTACATCAAGGGTAGCTTTAGAAATAAAAAAATATATTTTTGAAAAAAGACCGGATTTAAAAATAGCTTTTTTTGTGGATTATAAAGTTGAGGATAAACGCTACCAAGATGGTATAAAAGTAATTGATTTTAAAGAATTTTTGAAACAAGGAAATAAAGTTGATAATATAATCATTGCAAAACGTGATAATTTCCATGCAATGTCTCAATTATTTACAAAAGCTGATATTCATTATGTTGAAGTTTCCGAAAAAGATGCACAAAAATTGCAATATCTTCATTACGATACTGTAAAAGATATGTTGGATGATGAACTCGATATAGAACGTTTTGAGGTAATTTTTAACAGTTCGTTAAAGCAAGATAACAGTTACTTTACAGATTATGTTAAAGAACATCCTGTATGTTCTTTGAATAATGAATATTTAGAATATTTAGTTAAGAATAAAATAAAAACTGTCGTTGATACCGGTGAAAATAATGGCTATAACAGTATGGTTTTTCAAAATGAAATAAAAACAGCAGAGAAAATTTATTGTTTTGATGCTTTACATGATTACGTTTCAAATGGAATGATTATTCCAAGAAAAAGAAAAGAACTTACTTTTTATAAAATTATAAAGTATTCAGATAAAATAGAAATGGTTGGAAATATTTTATGGAATGTTGAAAATGCAAAAGTTTTTTTAAGACAAGCTTTAAAAACAACAACATTAGATAATTTCCGTATAAAAATAAAAAGAAAAATTGATTTTATAAAATTTGATATAGATGCTTTAGAATTAAATGTTTTAAAAGGTTGTATAAAAACAATAAAACATGATAGACCTCAACTAGCATTCAAAATATTTGAAACGCCTTGTCGAGATTATGTAGAAATTATGATGTATTTAAGTCAATACCTAAAGAATTATAAATACAAAATAGGTCTTTATAATGACAGAAAAAATGAAAGCATATTATACTGTATTCCTGATGAATTATTAGATTAAGAGTTTCTAATTTTATTTATAACAAAATCAATAGCACCTCTGTTTTGTTCGAAAGCTTTGCAGCAATTATTGCATACTTCAACATAATAATTATTATCTTCAAGAAGTTTTAAAAGTTCTTGTTCAAATTCGTCTTGAGTGTTAACAACTTTTCCTGCTTGTTGTTCTGTTAAAGCCGCATAAATTCCTCTAAAATTTGAGATTGTAGGGCCTGAAATAACAGGCTTATTAAATATTGCCGCTTCAAGAGGGTTATGTCCTCCTGTTTTTGAAAAACTTCCGCCAATAAAGGCTATATCGCAAAAATAATATAATTTTGCTAATTTTCCTATGACATCAAGAATAAGAATATCATTATCTTTAAAGCTATCACCTTTTGAATAATATCCAAACTTATATCCTGTTTTTTCAATCAAATTTGTAATTTCATCTAATCTTGTTAAGTGTCTAGGTGCAAGTAGTAATTTTGTATTTTGATGTTTTTTATGAACATTATCAAACGTTTCTAATACAATTTCATCTTCGCCTTTATGAGTACTTCCAGCTAAAATAACTTTACAGTCGGCTTTATCAAATTTTATATCATCTGGAATTTTCCCTTCGATATCAAATTTTAGATTTCCCATAACTTCACAAGTTTCCGGACCAGCACCCATTTTTAAAAATTTTTGTTTATCAGCTTCTGACTGAGTTAATATTTTTGTATAAGTTTTATCAAAAATCATTCTGAAAAATGCGGATAAATGTTTATAATATTTGAACGAGTGGTCAGAAATTCTTCCGTTTATAATAAATAACGGAATATTTCTCTTGCTTACCATATAAGAAAAATTAGGCCAAATTTCTGTTTCTGCAATGATAACTTTTTCAGGATGAATTTTATTTAAAAAGACACTTATAAATGGAGGAAAATCAGGAGGAAAATAAAGAACCTGATGCGCAATATCTTTAAATTTTGATTCGGCAAGTTCTTTTCCTGTATTTGTTCCTGCTGTAACTATAATTTTATAATCAGTTAATATTGTTGACGCTTTTTTAACTAAATCTTCAATAGCTATAATTTCTCCAACTGAAACGCCATGAAACATTATGGTTTTACCTTCAATTTTTTTTATTTTGAATATTTTCAAGAACCCTAAAAGTCTTACAAATAAGTCATGTCTGAAACAAGCTGCTATAAGATATAGCGGTAATATTATAACTATAAATATAATTGTTGATAAAATTGCATATATTAACATATGTGTAATTATACTCAAAATTTCATTTTTATGCAAAAATATATATATAAATAATGAAATTGGGAAGCAGAGGAGAAAAAAATGAAAGATAAAATGTTTTTAATGATACCCGGCCCAACACCGGTTCCGGAAACTGTTTTGCTTGCTATGGCTAAACATCCTATAGGTCATAGAAGTGGTGAATTTGAAGCTATTCTTAAATATTGTTATGAAGGTTTAAAAGAAATTTTCCAAACAAAAAATGATGTATTTATATACGCAGCAAGCGGTACAGGTGCTATGGAAGCAGCTTTATCAAATTTAATAAATGAAGGTGATAAAGTTTTATCATTAGTAATTGGTAATTTTGGAAACAGATGGGCAAAAATTGCAAAATCATTAGGCGCAGAAGTTCAAACAATAGATAAAGCTTATGGCGAAACTGTTAGTGTTGAAGAATTAAAAGCTGTATTAGATGCTGATGTGAATAAAGAAATAAAAATTGTAACAATGACTCATTCAGAAACTTCAACAGGTGCTAAGAACGATGTTCAAGCTTTGTGTAAGCTTGTTCAAGAACACGGTGCGTTATCTGTCGTTGACGGTGTTACATCTGTTTCTGCAATGGAAGTAAAAATGGATGAATGGGGAATTGATGTATTAGTATCAGGTTCTCAAAAAGGATTTATGATACCTCCCGGATTAAGTTTCTTGGCTGCATCAGATAAAGCGTATGCAGTATATGAACAATGTAAACATCCAAGCTTCTATTTTGATTGGGCTGCGCACAGAAAAGCTGTAAGAAATAATACAACTCCATATACTGCTGCTGTAAATTTAATTTTTGCTTTGCAGGCTGCAATAGAAATGATTAAAGAAGAAGGTATGGAAAAGATTTATGCAAGACATAAAAAACACGCTCTTGCAATTCGTTCGGCAATAAGAGCTATCGGCTTAAAGTTGTTTGTTGAAGACGATGATAAAGCAAGTTATTCAATCACTTCAATTCTTCCGCCTGAAGGTGTAAGTGTTCCTGATATCAGAAGCGGATTGAAAAAAGATTACGATATTATTGTTGCAAACGGACAAAATGACTTGAAAGACAAAATTTTCAGAATGGGTACATTAGGTTTTGTATCAGAACGTGATGTGCTAACTGCAGTTGCATCTTTGGAAGCTGTTCTTTATAAACTTGGTTATAAGTTTGAACTTGGAACAGGTGTTAAAGCTGCAATTGAATATATGAAATAAGCTATTTTTAATGATAAAAAGTTCCTAACTGATATATATCAGTTAGGAACTTTTATTTTAAATATTATGATATAATCATTTTATGCAGAAATTTACTAATGTTTTAAATAAATTATATCCTATTTTTTTGTTATTAATTTTTGCTATTGGTTTTTATTTGAGAACAAAAGTTTATTTAACAAATCTTTCTTTTTGGCATGATGAATGTGCTTTGGCGTGGAATATTTTAAATAAAAATTATCTTGAATTATTCCAGCCTCTAAGATTTTTGCAAGCAGCACCTTTATTCTTTTTGCTATTTACAAAAGTTGGTACTGAAATTTTTGGATATAATGAATTGGTCTTTAGATTTATACCTTATGTTTCCGGAATATTATCAATAATAGCTTTTTATTTTTTAAGTAAGAGTGTCTTAACTCATAAGTATTCAGTACTTTTTTCAAATTTGGTATTTGCCCTTTGCGTACCATTATTTTATTATTCGGGCGAATTTAAGCCGTATAGTTCAGATGTTTTATTCTGTATATTTTCGATTTTGATTTTTTTAAATCTTAATAAAAAGAACTTGCTTTGGTTATCAGCCGTTATGGGGATTTTTATATGGTTTTCTTTTCCTGAGGCGTTTATTATTTTTACAATGGTTCTTATTGTTTTATTAAATAAAGCTTACTCATTAAAAGAAAAATTGTTATTTTTATTCTCTCAGGTAATTAATGGTATTTTATTTTACATAATATTTTTTAAAAATATGTTTAATACTCAAAAAAGTGGTATGATAGATTATTGGAGTAATTATTTTATTAATGCTCATAATTTTATTGATATTATGCAGCAAGCGTTTAATTTTATGTTTTTAGAAAGTAAAATTTTAATAATTCTTTCTCTATTAGGATTATTATTATTTTTAAAAAGTAATCATAAATTTGGTAAATTTGTTTCTGTGTTGCTAATTGTTTTATTTTTAGTTTCCATGTTTAAAATGTATCCTTTTGCCGGCAGATTGATACTATTTTTAATTCCTATTTTTATTTTGCTAATCTCTAAAAGTATAGATAACAAAAATGCTTTTACTATAGTATTTTTATCTCTATTTTTACTTGGTTTTTACCCTGATTTTAAAACAACTTTAAATACAATTGTTTCTGATAAATACAATAAATACAATGCAAATCCGAGAGAAATGGTTGAATATATGTTTTCAAAAATAAAAAACACAGATATTGTTTATGTAAATATTCCTTCAAACTGTGATTATTTGTATTATAAACAAATTTATAATATTAAAAATAAAGAACTTATAGGTATTCCACAATATATAAATATCGGTGATAAGGTTTGGTTTTTTCTTGTAAATAATTCCGAAGAAACATATGAAAAAATTATTGAAAATAACTATAAAATATTTTACGAAAATCAAGCTGAAAATAGTAAATTAATATATGCAGAAAAAATAAAGTAGTTTTTATTAAATAATAAAAACAGATATGCTTGGGTAAGGCATATCTGTTCTAAATTTTGTTAGGAAGGGAAGGTAATATTTGGGTAATTTTTGGGTATTTTTGTTTTTGTTAGGAAAATTTTGAGTAATTGGGTATAATTCTTTTATAAATCTTATAAATTAAGATTTTCACACACTTGTCTACATGTCTGTACTATTGATTATTCAATAGCTTACGTTAATCGCATTAATTAACCTCGCAAATTAACCACACTAATTAACTACGCAAATTAATTAACTATGATAACGACCTAGCTAGTTAACTAACTAACTAACTAACTATACTAACCGAATACGTTGAATGATTTTTCTACGTTATCGCCTACTAATGATTTAATAGCATCATATTCAGTCTTAATTGCATTATGTTCAGTATTTACCTGAGTCAATTCCATATCAAATAGTTTTTCTTGTGATGATAGAGATGCCATAGCTGCATCATAGGTTGCTTTGGCTGCCGCCATTGCTTCTTGATCGACACCGTTAACGGTTGCTGCATTTAATGCATCCGCATATTGCTTTGCCCAAGTCTGAGAATTGTAAGTTAGCACCATTTTTTGTGCTGAAATTTGTTGTGCTCTTAACTCAAGATCATGTTGTCTTGCGGTAAGAGTCATTAGTCTTGCCTGATTTGCTGCGATACCCATAATATTACTCCTTTTTTCCTGTGACTACTCACATTATCCCTATAGTTTTTTACCTTCGCACATACCCCTACATGCTTCCTATAGTCTTTGTAAGTTGTCTATTTTCCTAACACTATACATATCGGCATAGTGAATTTAAAACTTTAGCCTAAAACTCCATGTTCATCATGGTTTTGATTGTTTGTGTCGTCTAAAATACAGTGATAGTGGGAACATTTGCTTTAAAAATTCATGTTTACAATTCTTAATATTTGCTTAAAACTTCATGTTTATCATGCTTTTCGGGGTTTTTTATAAAGGTTTAGTATCCTGTTTTTATAGAATTTTTACCGTATTTTTTTTCAATATTATCTATACTTTTTGTTAATTTATCTTTTTTACTTGAAAATTCTGTATCATCAAATAAGTATAATTGAGTTTCATTATTGAATGAAAATTTATCAAGAACAATTCCGGAACTTCTGTACAAAATTGAAGAATCGTATATTTTTTCAAATAATTCTTTAGCTATTGCCGATATTTCAAGTTCAAAATTTGTTGGTGCTGAGAGTATTCGTTTTTCTTTATAGGTTTTAAAATCTTTTGTTCTTAATAATATTGATATAGAAAGACATGAAGCCTTGATTTCTCGTAGTTTTAAACAAGCTCTGTGAATATGATAATTTAATTCTTTAATTATAAAATTTTTATCGGAAGAAAAATTTTTAAAAGATGATGTATGTTGAATAGATTTTGGAATATGTTCAGAATTATCTACTTTATAGACTGCTTCTCCCATTAATTCATGTTTTAATTCAACCGCTGTAATATTTATTTTTGATTTTAACCATTCATCGGTTTGTGAAATAAGTTCATAACCGTTTAGTATTCCGAATTTTCTTAAAAGTGCGCCTGTATTATTACCAATACCCCAAATTTCATCAACTTTTGTGTTTTTTAGTTCTTTAAAAATTTTTCGTGAACCAATTATGTATAAGCCATTTGTATTTTTAGCTTTATCGCTTGCAAGTTTGGCAAGTGTTTTGCTTGGTGCAAGTCCTATTGATACCGGAATATCAACTTCTTCTTTTATTTTTGACTTAATCATTAGTGCAATTTTTGCATAGTTCATTTTATAAAGTCTGCGAAGACCTGTTAAATCAACAAAAGCTTCATCTATGGAATAAACTTCTACATCAGGACTAATATTTTTTAAAATATTCATTATTTTCTTGGAATATTCTTCGTATAACTCGTGATTTCCCGACAAATATGTGCAATCTTTAAATTCTCTTTTTGCCATAAAATATGGCATTCCCATAGTAATTCCGAGTTTTTTTGCTTCGCGTGAGCGCGCAATTACGCAGCCATCATTATTGCTTAAAACACAAACGGGTTTGTTTTTTAATTCAGGATGTTCAGCCTGTTCTACGGAAACAAAAAATGAATCACAATCTACAAGTGCTATTATTCTGAATTTAGCCATAACAATATTTTAAATCTTTGTGATAAATAGTCAAATTGTTTTTTTTTGGTATAATGAACGTAAATGAGGGATTAAACTATGAAAGATATGTTAGATAAAATTGTACAAATTGAAAAGAAATATTTGGAATTGGGAGAAACTCTTTCTGATCCCGCAGTAATACAAGATTATAACAAGTTTAGAGATTTATCTAAACAAAGAAAATCTATGGAAGAAACCGTAGAAGTATATTATAAATGGAAAGAAGCAAATGATGCTATTGCTGATGCAAAAGAACTTATTAAAAGTGAATCTGATGCAGAAATGAAAGAATTTTTAAAAGCAGAAATGGAAGAAAATGAAAATGTAATAGCTCAATGTGAAGAAAGAATGAGAATATTACTTCTTCCTCGTGATCCAATGGATGATAAAGATATCATGCTTGAAATAAGAGGAAGTGCCGGTGGTGATGAAGCAAACATTTTTGCAGGTGACTTAATGAGAATGTATATGAGATATGCAGATAAACAAGGATGGCAAACTCAGGTTCTTTCAGTAACAGAATCTGAAGCAGGCGGTGTTTCCGAAGTTATTATATCTGTAAAAGGTGATTCTATATATTCAAAATTAAAATATGAATCCGGTGTACACAGGGTTCAACGTGTTCCTCAAACAGAATCACAAGGTCGTGTTCATACATCAACTGCAACCGTTGCGGTAATGCCTGAAGTTGATGATGTTGAAATTGAAATAAGACCTGAAGATATAGAAATGTCAACAGCTCGTTCAGGTGGTGCCGGCGGACAAAACGTAAACAAAGTTGAAACTGCTGCAAGATTATTCCACAAACCTACGGGAATTATGATTTTCTGTACAGAAGAACGTTCTCAACTTCAAAATAAAGAAAGAGCAATGCAAATTTTGAAGGCTAAATTATATGATTTGGAAGTTCAAAAACAAACAAAAGAAATAACAGATTTAAGACGTTCTCAAGTAGGGACTGGCGATCGTTCGGAACGTATCAGAACATACAATTTCCCTCAAGGCAGATTAACCGATCACAGAATAGGACAAAACTTGAATGTTTGGACTGTTATTGACGGTGATTTGGATGAATTAATTAATTTGTTAATAGAGTATGACCAAAAATTAAAGCTTGAAAAATTAGCTGAAGTTTAATTATTTTTATGGAACAACTTACAAAATCTGAAATAGTCGATATCTTAAAAGACGATTCTCAAAATGAACAATTGTTTGCAAAAGCAGATGAAATACGCCGTAAATACGTTGGTGATGAAGTTCATTTAAGAGGATTAATAGAGTTTTCAAATATTTGTAAGAGAACTTGCAAATATTGCGGTTTAAGAGCAGAAAACAAAAATATTGACCGCTACAGAATATCTGTTGAAGATATTGTTTTATATGCTGAAAAAGCTTCTGAAATGGGATATAAAACTATTGTTCTTCAATCAGGAGAAGATGAATTTTTTTCTCGGGATTTGATTTGTAAAATAGTTAGTGAAATTAAAAAATTTGATGTGGCTGTTACGTTGAGTATCGGAGAAAGAAGTTTTGATGATTATAAAGCGTTTAAAGATGCCGGTGCCGACAGATATTTAATTCGTATAGAAACAACAGATAGCGAATTGTACAAAAAAATGCATCCGTATATGGATTTTGATAATCGCATTAAATGTCTGAAAAATATAAAATCTTTGGGATACGAAGTAGGAACAGGATGTCTTGTTGGATTGCCTGAGCAAACTATTGAATCTTTGGCTGATGATATATTATTTTTTAAAGCGTTAGATGCTGATATGGTTGGAATAGGACCTTTTATTGCTCATCCCGATACACCTTTGAAAGATTCTGATAACGGAAGTTTTACTCTGGCTTTAAAAGTCATGGCGCTTACAAGAATTATGCTTCCTGATATAAATATTCCTGCAACGACTGCTATGGAAACACTTAATCCAAACGGAAGAATTATTGCACTTCAAAGTGGTGCCAATGTTGTTATGCCAAACGTTACGTCAAAAGAATTTAGGGCTAAATATGAAATATACCCTAATAAAATTTGCATTAATGAAAATCCTGTTCAATGCCGCGGTTGTATTGAAAGTAAGATAAAATCAATTGGTAGAACTGTTGCTAAAGATTATGGTTTTCATAAAAAAGTAGTCTGATGTACTTTTATTTAAAAACTATGTTATAATAAACTATATGTCAGATTCACTTTCAGTTTCATTTCGTTATACAAAAGAAGATATTTTAAATGTTGTTATTGAAACATTAGGTTTTGATGTCCTAAGATGTTGGCTATTACTTCTTTTAATTATATTTTTTGTTTTTGCGGGAGTTTATTGTTTTTGGATAAAACTTCATGTTTTAACTATTGTGTTTGCTTTTGTTGCAATATCAATAGTTCCGGTTTATATTACAATCGCTTATTTAAGTTTGGCCTTGGTATTAAAAGTTTTAACGGATTGTGTTTATACTTTAGAGAAAAATCAGTTAATTGCAGGCAGTAATCTGGGTTTTCAATATTTTAAATTTAGTGATATTGACAGAGTCATAATGACAAAGCCGATATTGTTTATATATGTAACGAAAAAAAATGCTTACTTTATTCCGATTAGAGCTTTTTCTTCGGAAGAAAAAGCAAACAAATTTATAACAGAATTAAAATACGGAATAGAAGTTGCTAAAAAAGAAGAAGAAGAAATTAGAGATCTTTAAAAAATTTCCACTTCACTTGTTTTAAGGTTATAATTTGCTTTTACAACCATAATTTCTCCGGTTTCAACTTTTTTCTCAATATATGCATCTTTTATCAATAAATCTTTTGCTTGATATTCTACATTTTGTCTTATAGCTTCTTTGTGAAAATCTTCTTCTGATAAAGTTTCATCAACTTTTTCAATAGCAGGGTATATTTCCATTAAAATTGATTTCAAGTTAGGTGAAATTGTATCAAGAGTTTTTGATTTATATGTTTCAACGGCAGAATGCACAGCTCCGCAATTATCATGACCTAATATCATAATTAGTTTTACACCCAGATGAACAACAGCATATTCAATACTTCCCATAACTTCTTGAGATAAAACATGACCTGCAGTTCTTATTACAAAGATATCACCTAAACCGGCGTCAAATATTATTTCTAATGGAACTCTTGAATCAGAACATGATAGAACTACTGCAAAAGGGGTTTGTTTTGATACCAGCGAGTCTTTTGTTTCCTGACTTCTGTTTGGATGTATAGAAGCATTGTTAACAAATCTTTTGTTACCTTCTATTAATCGGTTTAAAGCTTCTTTTGCATCTATCATTTTATTTTCTCCATATTTTTAATCAATAAATCTAAATTTTATAAGTGCGAATATTGCGGCAAAACCATCTTTCCAGCTTATTTTTTTTCCTTCTTCAAATGTTCTTGCGTTGTATGTTATAGGAACTTCTTTTAATTTTGCACCCTGTTTTAAAACTTTTGCGGTAATTTCCGGTTCAAAGTCAAATCTGTTAGATTTTATATCCAAATTTTTAACATATTCTGCTTTAAATACTTTATAACAAGTTTCCATATCGGTTAATTTTGCTCCGTACAATATATTTGTAATGATAGTGAGCATTTTATTACCTAAAAAATGAGTCAGCATAAAGTTCTTTGATTTATCTATGTTTAAAAATCTTGAACCATAAACAACATCGGCTTGATTTTCTAAAATAACTTTTATAAGCGGTAAAAAATCTTGAGGATTATATTCAAGGTCTGCATCTTGTATTGTAATAATATCTCCGGAAGCTTCTTTAAATCCTGTTCTTAATGCTGCACCTTTTCCCATATTTTTATTGTGATACAAAACTTTATAATTTAATTCTTTGTAAAGCTCTCTTGTTCCATCTGTGGAATAATCATCAATTAATATAATTTCCTTTTCTAATCCGTAAAAATCTATATTTTCAACCATTTTTAAAATTTCTTTTAAAGTGTTTACTTCATTAAAAACGGGAATTAAAATTGTAATTTTTTTCATAAATTGCCTTGAGTTTTTTGAAATATCAACATAGTTATTGTACAATAAAAACAAGATGAGGGTATGATTTTATGGTATACGCATTAGAAAATAGGGAAATAATTGGTGCAAAAGCGTTATTGCAAAATGCATTTAAAGAAATAGGACAACAAAATTATAATCAAGCTGAGGTATTAACAAAAGAAGCTCAAGAAGTATTTAAAACTGAGAATTCTAATGAAAATATTTCAATATGTTTATCAATATTAGGATTTTTAAAATATATGAAAAATCCTGACAATTATCAAAAAAGCTTAAATTTTTTGAATGACGGATTGTATATAGCAAATTATAATAACTATCATCCCGCTCAATTAGTTTATGAATTATTTTCAGGGATTATAAATTTAAAAGAAAATAATGTTGATTTGGCAGAAATGCAATTAACAAAAGCTAAATATTTTGCAGTAAAAGAGGATGAATTCGGATTAATAGATTATGTAATAAAAAACCTTGATGAAATTGCAAAATTAAAACATCAAGAGCCAAGTAACAAAAGAGATCCGTTAAATGCGTTAGTTAAAATCGGTCAATCTGTAGCTGCTGAAACAGATATCGATAAATTGATTAAAGTTATTGCTGAAGCTGTAAAAGAAGCCATAAATGCGGACAGATGTACGGTATTTTTATATGACAAAGAACATGATGAACTTTGGAGTAAAGTCGCTTTAGGCTTAGACAGTTCTGAATTAAGATTTCCTGCAGGAAAAGGACTTGCTGGGCATACGGTAAAAACAGGCGAAAGTATTAATATAAAAGATGCTTATAACGATGAAAGATTTAATAAAGAAATAGATAAAAAAACAGGTTATAACACAAAGACAATTCTTTGTATGCCTATTAAAAATTTAAATCAAGAAATAATAGGAGCTTTTCAAGTTTTAAACAAAGTTGGAGGATGTTTCACTCCAGAAGACGAAGACTTGCTTGTAGCTATTGGTTCTTCAGCAGGAATTGCATTAGAAAATGCTCAATTATTTGAAAAACAAAAGAAAATGTTGGAAGAACAAAAAATAGTATTTGACAGTTTCATTGAAACGCTTGCTGCATCTATTGATGCTCGTGATAAGATTACAGCAGGTCATTCAACAAGAGTTAAATATTATTCTTCTATGATTGCAAAAGCTTTTAATTTAGATGATAAAATGGTTGAAATTATTGAAAAGGCTGCAACATTACACGATATTGGTAAAATCGGTATAAAAGATTCTGTTCTTCAAAAAGAAGGTAAATTAACTGACGAAGAATATAAACATATTCAAGAACACGTTGCAATTACACATAATATTTTGGAAAAAATTCATATGTCAGATGATTTTAAACTTATTGCGGAAATTGCGTGTGCGCACCACGAAAAATTTGATGGAACCGGTTATTACAGATATCTTTCAAGAGACGATATTCCGTTTGGAGGTAGAATTTTAGCTGTTGCGGATGTTTTTGATGCAATTACATCAAAAAGACACTATCGTGATAAAATGCCTATCCATAATGTTATTAATATTCTTATAAAGGATAGTGATAAACATTTTGATAAATCTGTTGTGGATATGTTTTTAGCATTGAAAGCAAATCAGGTTATTAAAGTATTTTTGACAGAAAATCAATTAACTCTAAAACCTGAAGATGATGAATTCTTATCAAATTATACGCTAAGAGATATATATAATTTATTAGAAAAGGACGCTGATACTTTAACAGATGATGAAAATAAATTTATAAACATGTTTAACAAGTATTATTTAGGTCAAGTTGATGATTAAAAAACTCCTAATATTAGTTTTCATATGTTTTATAAATATTTCAACGGTATTTGCTGTTAATGAACCTCAAAAATATAAAACTCTTGAGGATTTTAATAGTGCGATGGAAAAATTCAAAAGCAGCAATGTTAGTATTGCATACAATGAATTTGAAAAAATTGTTGAAGAAAGTCCGGTTAACAACGATTATGTAAATATTGTTTTATCAGGAAAATTAAGTGATATTGGGTTTTATAATTTAGCTGATAAAGCAAAAACAAAAATTAAAGATAAAGAGTTGGCTCAAATCCCTCTTAAAAATATTGATGTTATATTTTTTCAGAATAACAAATTAGATGTGGAGGATGAAATATATCTTGGAGAATGTTATTCAGATATTATTTATAATAATATGAGTGAAGAAGTTGCCAAAGATTTAACTGCAAATAGTGTATTACTCGAAAAATATGATTATGCTCTATATCTAAATGCCCTTGCTTGGTATAAGAATAATAATATTCCAATGGCAGATAAGTATTTAATAGAAGCAGTTACAAAAAATCCGAAAAATATTCAGTATAAATACTTGCATGCAAAAATACTTGCAGATAAAGGACTTAAAGATAAGGCTTTAAAAGTTGCTGAAAGCATTAAAAAAGATGTTATTCTTACAAAGTTTTATGAAAAAAAATATAAAGAAGTTGAAGAATATATCTTGTATAAAACCTCAAGAGATGATTTTATAAAAAATTATCATTTAGCATATTATTACTACTATAGAGATGATTATTTGCGTTCTCTAAAACTTGTACCACCGATAAACGGTAAAAATAAAAATGAAAATGCTAAAATATATGCGTTAATAAGTAAAAACTATGTGGCATTAAAAGAATATGAAAAAGCATTTCAAAATGCTTATACTGCATACAAACAAAATAAGAAAAATATAGATGCATTAATTTTATTGGGTGATTTAGAATATCAAAAAGATGATTATAAAAATGCTCTAAAATATTACAAAGATGCTATGAAATATGAAAAATCTGATTATAACGCATCTATAGCAGTAGCGAAAACCTATATTAAATTAGACAAAAAAGCAAAAGCTCAAAAGATTTTGAAAAATGTACTAAAAAATTCATCAAATTATTATGAAGCATATTATCTAGAGGCGTTATTTGATAAGCAAAAAACTGAACAGTATCTAAAAAAAGCCATAGGCTTGAATAGTGAATTTGTTGATGGTTGGCTTGAATTAGCAAATTTTGAAATGAAAAAATCAAATTATACTCAAGCACAAATATTTCTTAACAATGCTTATAATCTTGACCAAACTGATTACAAATATTATTATTATCAAGGATTGTTTTATAAAAATAAAAAGGATATGGAAAAAGCAACATATAATTTTAATAAGAGTAAAACTTTAAATTCGAAACATACGTCAAAAAAGAAAGATTAAAAATGGCAAATATAGAAAAGAAAAATATACTGATAGTAGAAGATCATGAACTTACAAGATTTGGTTTAAGAACCAATTTTGAAGGAATGGATATAATAGGCAATATATATGAAGCAGAAGACGCAGACAAAGCTTTAAGTCAATTTAAGGCAAACAAAATTGATATTATAATAATGGATGTAGGGCTGCCGAAAGTTGACGGAATTGAAGCAACAAAGAGAATTAGATTAATCGATAAGGAAGTTAAGATTATTATGCTTACATCACATAATGATGAACAAGCAGTTTTAAATAGTTTAAAAGCCGGCGCAAATGCTTATTGTTCTAAAGAAATAAACTTAAAGACGCTGGAAAGTGTTGTTCGCTCTGTATTAGATGGTGCAGCTTGGTTTGATCCAAGTATTGCTCACATTGTATTGAAAGCTGCATCTGTTCAACAACAAAATGAACAAGTATCAGAAAATAAAATTGATGAATTCAATCTTACTCCTAGAGAGCTTCAAATTTTAAGACTTATTGCCAAAGGAAACAGTAATATTGAAATTGCAAAAGAATGCTCAATAAGTATTAATACAATAAAAGCCCATGTTGCAAGTATTTTACAAAAGTTAGAGGTAGAAGACCGCTTGCAGGCTGCATTAAAAGCAATAAAGTATCAAATTGTTTAAAGGAACCTAAATGCCGGCTCTAAAAAAAATATTAGTTATAGATGATAATCCGAAAATATTAGAAGATGCTCTTCCTCTATATGACTACGAAGTTGAAACAGCAACCGACGGATTAAAAGCTATGAATGTTTTATCAAATAATAGTGATTTTGATATTATTTTGCTAGATGTAATGATGCCAAATATGAGCGGCTGGGATGTTTTAAAAGAAATAAGAAAAAATGAAGATACAAAAGATATACCTGTGATAATGATTACGGCAATAAGTAATGAAGAAAAAATCGTTAAGGGATTAAAAGATGGTGCCGATGATTATATTGTAAAACCTTTTGTAATACCAAATTTACTTGCCAGAATTGAAGCTGTTTTAAGACGTTGCAACAGAGTTAAGAGGGAAAGTTTACAGATTAACGTTGATAATGTAAAAGAAATAAATAATGAAATTACGAAAAAAGAATCTGCTGTGCTTGAACTTTTAACAAAAGGTCTTGACAATAAAGAAATAGCTACTAAACTAAATATTACAGAACTTACTGTAAAAACACATCTTAGAAATATTTATAAAAAACTAAATGTAAAAAACAGAACACAATTAGTTTTAATGGCAATGCAATTAAATTCAAAGTAAAAGATAGAGATAAAGGAGATAGACGATGAGTGAATACACTAAAGATGAATTGGTAAACTTAGTACAAACAAATCCTGAAGAATTTAATAACTGGATTAAAGATAAAGAAGATGTTGATTTAAGTGAAGTTGATTTTTCAAATTTGGTTTTATCGAATATTAATTTTGCAAATGCTGATTTAAATTCATCTTCATTTGCGGATTCACAATTAACTGAAGTTACATTTACAAATTGTGATTTAACATCGGTTGATTTTACAAGAACAAATCTTGTAGAATGTGATTTTTCAGAAAGTATCTTACCTGGGGCAGATTTTAGTTATGCTGTTGTAAGTTATTGTAATTTTACGGAAGCTGATATGACAGGTTGTGTATTCCAAGAATCAGATTTGGCAAATTCTGATTTTTCAACTTCAGATAATTTAACAGCTTGCAGATTTGATGAAGAAACAATTTGGCCGGATCAGGATAAATTACCTGAAGACTTTGATACAAGTTACAGCAATGATTTATCTTCTCTAAAAGATGATGAAGATACTCCTGCTCAATCTGATTATTAATAAAAATGCCGCAGTTTTTAATTAATTCAAATAGTATAAAAGATAATATGATTATAATTGATGATAAAGAAAATTATAATCATATTGTCAAATCTTTGCGTGCAAAAATTGGCGAAAAATTACTTCTTATTGATGAAAATGAAATACAGTATGAAACTGAAATAATAGAAATTGATAAAAACTATCTAAAAACTTCTATTGGAAGTTCATATAAATCAAAACGCAAATTAAATTACGATTTATACGCTGCCATAAGTCCTCTAAACAGTAATTCTATAAATACAATATTTGAAAAATTAACAGAACTTGGAGTAAGAGGTTTTTACCCTGTTTATACGGATAACTGCGCAGTAAAAAAAGATGTTATAAATAAAAAGATTGAAAAGTGGCAGAAAATTTGTTATGAAGCTTTTAAACAATGTGAAAGAGCTGATATTCCAAAATGTTTTGAATTAACGACTATTCAAGATGTTATTCAAAAGAAATTTAATCATATTTTGTGTTTTACAGAAAGAGAAGCAAAATATGAATTTAAAACATTTTTGAAGAATAATAAATTTCAACAAAATGATAAAATTCTTGTTATAATAGGACCAGAAGGCGGTTTTTCTAAAAAAGAATTTGAATATTTTAAGGAAGAAAATTTGAATACAATTTCTCTCGGAGAACTTATTTTAAAAGCTGATACAGCTTGTATTACGGCGATTGGTAATATTATCTATGAAAACTCAGATATTTGATAAAATTAAAAATGATATAATAATTCAACAAATAATAAATTATTCTTCTGATATTGAAGTTTATTGTGTTGGTGGGGTTTTAAGAGATTTATTTTTGAAAAAAGAAAATTTTGATAAGGATTTAATTGTTAAAGGAACAGACGCAGAAGATTATTCAAAAATGCTTGCAGAAAAACTTGATGCAACTTTTATTCCGCTTGATGAAGTTAATAAAATCTACAGATTAGTACTAAAAGATAAAAAAAACTGTATTGATATAACAAATGTTTTAAACGATTCAATTGAACAGGATTTAAAACGCAGAGATTTTACGTTAAATTCTGTTGCGGTTAAATTAAAAACTTTTGAAATTATTGATATAAATAACGGAATAAAGGATTTAAAAAATAAAAAAATAAGAATGATTGAAGAAAAAAACTTTAAAGAAGATCCTTTACGATTATTAAGAGCGTATAGATTTCAGGCTTCAACAGGATTTGATATAGAAAGTAAAACTAAACATACAATAAATAAATATATTAGTTTAATAAATAATCCTGCAAAAGAAAGAATTAATTACGAATTAATGAAACTTTTCAGCGGTGAATATACCGTAAAAGCACTTTTAAATATGGAAAAATCGGGTATATTATATGAAATTTTACCGATATACCTTGATGTAAAAAAAGTACCGCCAAACACTCATCATCATTTGGATTTACTACATCATTTAATTGAAACAGTAAATCAAATACAAAATTTTTATAAAATATCAAAACCGGAAATAAAAGCTCATTTGGACAGAATTGATTTTGGCGGATACTCAAGACTTGCTCACTTAAAATTAGCAGGCTTTATGCACGATATCGGAAAATATTCTTGCTGGACAATAGAAGAAGATACAGGACGACATCGCTTTATAAAACACGATGATATTGGCGCAAAAATTGCTGTGCCTATTTTAAAGAAATTAAAATTTTCCAAAAAACAAATTGAATATATTACAAAAATGATTAAACATCATATTTATCCGTCTCATGTTATTTCAAGTGAAATTGTTACAGATAAGATTAAAATGCGTTATATAAGAAAAATGGAAGATGATGTTATAGATAATATTATTCTTGCAATGTCAGACAGGCTTTCTGCCAGAGGAAAAGCAGTAACCGATGAAATGGTTAAAAATAATATTACGGGGCTTACAAATCTTTTAAATTATTATATTGAAATTAGAGATACACTCGAACCTTTGCCAAAACTTTTGACAGGGGAAGAAATTATGGAGATTTTAAATATAAAACCTTCTAAACAATTAGGAGAAATTATAAAAGCTCTTGAAGAAGCTCAATTAAACGGTGATGTAAATGATAAACTTTCAGCAATAAATTTTATAAAAAATATTCCTGTCTAAGCATTCCAAATTTTTTCACCATTTGGATTTTCAGGTTCTTTATTGAAAGATAAATTTTCTTGAGATTCTTCTTTACGTTCTTCTCTTTTTGGTCTTTCTTGAATTTTGTTACCTGTTGTTGCTGCCGTGAATTTGCCGAATGTAACTCTTAAATTCATAAAATCTCCTTTTGATTTATTTAATTTATTTTCAGCTTTACTCTTGGCTTTTCTTTCAAAGCCTAGCAATAAGGGTATGTTTTGTTACGTAGAAACACACACATATACCCCTATAATATTTTTACATATTATATATCGGCAATATTAAAAAAAACTTTAGGAGAAATTTGAAATTTAAGCAGAAAGTGTAAAGATTTCGTAAATTTCGTCGTCTGAAAGTTCTGTAATAATCTTTTCACCTTCGTAAACAGCCATATCTGCAAGTTCTTTTTTAGATTTTAACATTTCGTCAATTTTTTCTTCAAATGTTCCTAATGTAATCATTCTGTGAACGAGTACATTTTTATCTTGTCCGATACGGTAAGTTCTATCTGTTGCTTGTTCTTCAACGGCTGGGTTCCACCACAAGTCATAGTGAATAACATTTGTTGCACTTGTTAAGTTTAGACCTGTCCCACCGGCTTTTAAAGATAATATCATAACAGAAGTATCTTTATCCGTTTGGAATTTTTCTATTAGTTGTTCTCTCTGATTAACATTTAAAGATCCATGGAAGAATAGCGGTTGAGTGTTACATTCTTCTTCTATTACTTTGCATAGAATATCACCCATTTCTTTATATTGAGTAAATATAAGAGTTTTTTCACCTCTATCAAGTATAGATTGAACGGTATCAATACATTTTTCCATTTTGCCTGATAAATCTTTACTCATTTCACCTGCTTTTAAGAATTGGTAAGGGTGGTTACAGATTTGTTTTAAAGCTGTAATAAGTTTGAAGATATTACCACGTCTGTTGATACCTGTAAATCCACTGATTTTTTCCATCATTTCGTTTAATGTTTTTTCATATAACAAAGCTTGTGGTTTTGACAAGTAACAGTATTCGTTTAATACCATCTTTTCCGGTAAATCAGTAATAACGTTTTTATCTGTTTTTAAACGTCTCAATACAAATGGAGATACCGAAAGTTTAAGTTTTGAAGCTCTTGAGGTTTCCTTAAATCTTTCAATAGGAATAGCATAACTTTTTTGGAATTCTTTTAACGAACCCAAGTAACCAGGATTAATAAAGTCAAATATTGACCATAACTCTGTTAATCTGTTTTCAACAGGAGTACCTGTCATTGCTATTTTTATTGAAGATTTTAGAGATTTAATTGATACTGTTTGTGCTGTATCAGGGTTTTTAATATTTTGTGCTTCATCTACAATAAGCATTGACCATTCGTGTTTTTTCAATTCTTCAACATCAATACGCATAATTGCGTAAGTTGTCATAATTATATCAAAGTTTGTGTCAAGTTTACGTTCTCCGCCATGGTATGTTGTTGCTTTAAGGCTTGGTGCAAACATTTGAAGTTCTTTCATCCAGTTCCCCATTAATGTTGTAGGGCAAACAACCAAAACGGGTTTTCCTAATTTATTTTCTTCTTTTAGTTTTAAAATTAAACTTATAACCTGAATAGTTTTACCTAACCCCATATCATCTGCCATACAACAGCCAAAACCTTTTGAAACATTTGTCCAAAGCCATTTTAAACCGGTTTGCTGATATGGTCTTAATACTCCTTTTAATTCCGTCGGAGGAGTTACTTCTATCGGTTTTGTAAAGTCTTTCAATATATTTGCAAAAGCTTCATCGTAATCAAATTCATATTGACCCATTTGTCCAGACATTGATGCGTGAATTAATTCCATTCTGGTCATTTTTGCAGGATTTGCTTTTGCTATTTGTTCAAGATATTTTTTGCTTTCATCTTTATCTATTAATACATAATGATCTTTGTATTTAATAAGTCCGTCTGATTTTTCAACAAGCGCATTAAACTCTTCCAATGAAATTTTATCATTGCCAATAACAATTTCGTATTTGAAATCAAGAATATCTGATAATGATATTTTTGAAGAATTTGTGGTATTAAATAAATCTGCCAAGTCTTTAGAACGTTCAGTTTTAACTTTTGCATTTATTGATGCACGCGGAATAATTACATTTACTAATTCATCAGGTAAGATTACTTCTATTTGTGCTTTTTGAAGATAGTATGCTGTTTGTGTAATTATTTTATATACACCTTTTAAATCAAGTTGAAGAGATAGTTTTTCTTCGTCTTCAAATAAAGTTTCAAGCTCAGGCATATATCTGTTAGCGTAATTTAACTGCTTTTCAACAATTTTTGCAATATCTGATGAATTTGCTTCAAAAACAGTATCTTTTACATACAAATCATCCAATAATACTGATTCATCAGTTTTTCTATTTTTAATATGTATTTTTAATTCAAAATTATCGTCATCCATTTTTGAAATTTTAAAGAATGGAATAACGTCGTATTTACCTAAATACAACTCATCAAACCATTGTGCAAAGTTTTCCGCCAAGTTTTGACCTTTTAACATATTTTTTTGTTCAAGATCTTTTAACAAATAATGACCTGATTTAACATCTTTAAATCTATATGCTTTTATTGATAAAAATTTGTATAAAACATAGTTTAAGTAATTATAGATGAAATCAGATACAAAATTTTTAGGTTTTTCGCCTTTGATAAATAAATCTTCAGGCATGTTTTCTTCTAAAATATTAATTACTCTTGCAAGTTGTTTTGTTGAAATAATTGGTTCATAAACTATTCTGAACATATTTTTGGCTTTATTCACTTTAACGGTTGGAATAAAGTATAAACGTTCAATCATTTTCATAACAAATTGAGTCAGTCTGTTAAAGTAAATAAAACTTCTTGATACAGCATCAAAATCAATAACAGAACCAAACCCGCCAAAATAATCCAAAACTAAATCAAGAGGCATTATATATCCGACTTTATCTCCAACAACTTTTGAAGAAAATCTGAACATTGAACCTTTTGATTTTAAGTAGAATTGAAAATTATTTGTAGGGGTTACAAAAAACTGTAAATTACCGTTTTCATTAATAATATAAAAATCTGTATTTCTTACCGGTTGATTTGGAGATACAAATACATCCTTAAATTCATCTTCGACAATTTGATAAATCATGCTCAATGTAAAACGAAAATCTTTATTTTTAAAACCGTCTGGATTTTCGCTTAAATTATAGAATAATTCATCAACATTATTCTTTTTAAATGATAATTCGATATCTAATTGTGGTGATTCTAATACAGACATTTAATTTTATTTCCCCTCTATATTATTCAGTAATCATTGAACCGCAAGACATTTCTTTCGGAATTTCTATATCTAATAATTGTAACACAGTTGGTGCAACATTACAAAGTGCCCCATCATTGCGTAATTTATAAGCTTGATCTGCATTAATAAGTACAAATGGTACAGGATTTGTTGTATGTGCTGTGTGTGGTTTATGTGTTTCATGGTTTACCATTGTTTCTGCGTTACCATGGTCAGCTGTTAAAATCATTGTTATACCGTATTTTTTACATTTTTCGGCAATTTTACCTACACATTCATCTACAACTTCACAAGCTTTTGTTGCTGCTTCAACAACACCTGTATGACCAACCATATCAGGATTTGCAAAGTTTACTAAAATAAAGCCGTATTTATCATTTTCTATTGCGTTCAATACGTTTTCACAAACTTCATAAGCACTCATTTCAGGTTGCATATCATAAGTTGCAACCTTTGGAGATGGTACAAGAACTCTTGTTTCATGTTCGTTTGGTTCTTCTAATCCACCGTTAAAGAAAAATGTTACGTGAGCATATTTTTCTGTTTCAGCTGTTCTGAATTGGTTTATTCCGTTTGCTTCCAAAACATCGCCTAAAATATTTTCCATTTTTGTTTTTTCAAAAGCAACAGGGAATGTGAAAGTTTCATCGTATTTTGTGAAAGTTACATAGTAAAGATTTTTTCTTACTGCTTTTCTGTTAAAGCCATCAAAGTTTTCAAAGTTTATTGCTTTAGATATTTCTCTTGCTCTGTCAGGGCGATAGTTAAAGAAGATAATAGCATCATTATCTTTAATTCTTGTTTCTTCACCGCCACAAACTATCGGTTTTACAAATTCGTCGGTAACTTCTTCTTCATAAGATTTTTTTACGCCTTCTATTGCAAAATTTGATTTATTTCCTTCACCTAAAAGTAAACAGTTATAACCTTCTTCAACTCTTTCCCAACGGTTATCTCTGTCCATTATCCAATAACGACCTACAACAGAGGCAATTTTAGGCAAATTATATTTTTTAAGTTCATCTTCAACCATTTGTAAATATGTGCAGGCACTTGCAGGAGGTGTATCACGACCATCTAAAAAGGCATGAACGTATACTTTTTCTAATCCGTTATCTGCTGCCATTTTTATTAAAGCCAAAAGGTGATCTAATGATGAATGAACGCCACCGGTTGAAACAAGTCCGTATAAATGCAAAGAGGAATTGTTTTTCTTTACATGTTCTACTGCATTCATAAATTTTTCATTCTTAAAAAACGAACCGTCTTTTATAGCATTATTAATTTTGCTCAAATCTTGATAAACAATTCTTCCTGCACCTAAATTTAAGTGTCCTACTTCGCTGTTACCCATTTGTCCTGCGGGTAAACCTACGTATTCTCCGTCAGCATGAATTGTTGTAAATATTTCTTCTTTTTCTAATCTTTGAACATTTTGTTCTTTTGATAATTTTACGGCATTTGTTTCGTCATCTTGATTATCAATGCCCCAACCATCCATTATGCATAGCAAAACTCTTTTATTATCCATATCCTCACCTTTTCTTCCAACAACGTAGTGTAATTGTCTTTTAAATATCTTGAATATTGTAGCAAAGACATGTTTTGTTTTCAATAACGGATAAATTTTGTTGCTTTTTATTTTACAATTTCTCCAAATATCGTATCATTTGATACTTTGGAAAGTTTTACGGTTTGAATTGTATTTAATAAAGTTGTATCAGTATTATTTTCGATAATAATTTTTAAATAGTTTTCACTAACTCCTTTTAAAAATCCTGTATGTTTATCAAGATGTTTTTCTAATAAAACAGAATGGGTAGTATTTATATTTTTATTCAAAAATTGTTTAAATTTTACGTTAGAAATACTTTTTATAATATTTGCTCTGTATTCTTTTATTTCTTCGGAAATATGATTTTCCATTTTTTCTGCAAGGGTTCCTTTTCTTATTGAATAAGGAAAAGTATGAATTTGAGTTAAACCTGATTTTCTCAAATTTTCAACAGTGGTTGTAAAGTTCTCATCAGTTTCTCCGACGAATCCTGCGATAATATCGCTACCTAAAAACGGAAGATTAAA
>CADCPD010000152.1 GCA_902803265.1 uncultured bacterium
CATGAACTAGCAATTTTTAGGATTGAGGATACTATATACAGTATGCTCAATCCTATTAGTGTGTTACAGTCGAAATTTATTGTTCCTGAAATTTCAGCGAAAACTACTTCTAATCCTATTAAAAATACAGGATTACAAAAAGATGTTTTCGTTCGTTCAGCTTCAAATATTTCATTTACCTCAGTCGATGACACTAAAGAAGGTAGAGCTATTCGTGAATTAGGCGGAGTTACTTGTCCTTATACAGTTGTTCCTATTATTAATGGTAAGGAAGTTTCTCATCTAAACAAAAAAACTCTTGAAGGTACTGCACAAGAATCGGTTGCCTTATTAAAACCTTTTGAAAACAGAATGCAACCGGTTGAAAGACAAGTTTTTGGTATTATTGAAACATTGAGCAAAAAAAATCCGAAGAAAAATCTTCGTCAAGTTTTAGATATCGTTCGTCCTGAACACTTAGAAAATATTAAAGAAGTTGAAACAAATGTTCTTAATAAAATGAGCGAAATTAAGATTAATGATAAGAATGATTCTGATAAAGTTTTTAATCTTTTGTATGAATCAAAAAATATCATTGATAAGCAAGATGCAAACTATATTTTCCGTAGAAGAAGATTTATGGAAAAATTAGAAGGTATCACTACTAATATGAAAGAACAAGACAAAGCGGAACAATTATCAGCACTTGCTGAAGAACTTCCAAGAGCTCATGATACAGTAAGTTCTTTCATTGTTAAATTTACTCAAAAAGATCCTAATACTAAAAAAGAAAAAGAATCTTGGCAAATTGGTCAAGCTCTTGTAAATTCTTCTGTAGGTTCTATTGAACATATTAAATGTAGACATCCTAAAGACGGTTCAGAACCCGGTGCTAACAATATTTCTAATTATATTTACGCTTCAAAAGCAGCTAACTCTTTAAGAGGTAATATGCCTTTACCTCAATGGATTAAAAAACATCCTGAAGTTAAAGGTTATATGCAACAATATATGGACGATGTTATTGAAAAAATTAATCATAAACAAGCTATGAAAAATTTCAGAGCTTATCCTATAATTGTTGCAAAAACTCTTGAAAAAGAATCAGAAGGAATGCTTAAATTAGATACTTCAAAATTAAAAGTTTCTAAACAAGAAGTTAATGAAGCTCTTGTTAGATACGGACTTAAAGAAGGTTCTAAAAAAGTTCACAGAAAAACTCCTGAATATGTTCCAGGTACATTTTCTTTAGTTGCTTAATAAAAAGTTTAATCAATTTGAAAAAAGGAAAGAGGGCAAAATATTTTGCCCTCTTATTTGTGGATTTATAAGTGTTTTTTAAACAACACCTTGTGCTTTCATTGCTTCTGCTAATTTAGAGAATGCTGCAATGTTTGCACCTGCTACGTAATTATTTCCAAATCCGTATTCTTCTGCTGATTCTTTACATGATTTGAAAATATTTGTCATTATTCCGTCTAGTTTTTTATCAACTTCTTCAAAAGTATAATAGTATCTCATTGAATTTTGACTCATTTCAATGGCAGAAGTTGCAACACCACCTGCGTTTGCAGCTTTAGCAGGACCGACAAGAACGCCTTTTTCTAAGAAATATTCTGTTGCTTCTTTTGTACAAGGCATGTTTGCTCCTTCACCAACTGCGATTACTCCATTTTCTACAAGTTTTTTAGCAGAATTTAATGTTACTTCGTTTTGAGTTGCACATGGTAGAGCAATATCTGTCTTGATTGTCCAAATTGGTGAATCTTCGTTTGTTCTTTCCATGTATTCAGCATCTTTATGAACATCTAAATATTCTTTAATTCTTCCACGTTTAACTTCTTTGATTTCCTTTATTAATTTTAAATCAATACCGTTTTTATCATATATACAACCATTTGAATCACTCATTGCAACAACTTTTCCACCTAATTCTGTTACTTTCTGGCATGCATAAATTGCAACGTTTCCTGAACCTGATATTGTTACGGTTTTTCCTGCAAAAGATTGATTTCCGTTTGCTTTTAGCATTTCTCTCATGAAATAAGAAAGTCCAAAGCCTGTTGCTTCAGTTCTTGCTAATGAACCGCCGTATGATAAGCCTTTTCCTGTTAAAACTCCGCCTTCATAAGCGTTTCTTATGCGTTTGAATTGTCCAAACATATATCCTATTTCTCTTGCTCCTGTTCCAATATCTCCTGCAGGAACGTCAATATCTTGTCCGATATGTCTTTGTAATTCTGTCATGAATGCTTGGCAAAAAGCCATAATTTCTCTGTCTGATTTTCCTTTAGGATCAAAATCAGAACCACCTTTGCCACCACCAATTGGCAGACCGGTTAAAGCATTTTTAAAGATTTGTTCAAAACCTAAGAACTTCATAATGCTTTGGTTTACTGTAGGATGAAGTCTTAGTCCTCCTTTGTATGGTCCGATTAATGAGCTGTACTGAACTCTGAAAGCTCTGTTTACTTGGACTTGTCCTTTGTCATCTACCCATGAAACTCTGAATGTAATTATTCTTTCAGGTTCAACCATTCTTTCAAGGATACCTAATTGTTCAAATTCTTTATGTTTTTCAACAACCGGTTCGATTGATGTTAAAACTTCTTCTACTGCTTGTATATATTCCGGTTCGTTTGGGTTTTTCTTTTTTGTTTCTTCTAATACTTTTTCTACATACTTATTCATAACCTCTCCTCCATCCTTCTTAATTATGTCATTATTCTTATAACATATTTTTATTAAAAAAAGCCAATTCTTCACAAAATCTTTATGAAAATTTGTATGGAAAACAAATATTAAAAATTGTAAAGTGTGTTTTTGACACTATTGTTTGCTTTTGGGAATTTTATAAAAATAATTAAAATAAATTGTTGACTTACAAATTTATTAAGAGTATTATTAAGGAGTGGATTTTAAAAGTGTTTATAAAACACTAATACATTTACTCTCATATAAACTCCTAAACATATAACACATAACACTAAATAAAAATTAGGACATATAAAAGAAGTAGACTCTCGAAAGAGAGTTTTTTTTTGTTTAAATTTCTTTTTGTTTTAACTGAAATTTAAATAAGTTTTTTATTAATTTGTAAAAATTACACTTAAAACTTTTAAAAGGATTCCGCCGTGAAAAAATAAAATAAAATTTTAATTGAATTTTATTAAAGTTATAAAGTGTTTTTTATACATTATTGTTTTGATTTAAGAAAACTTTCGATAAATCCGTCAAGATTTCCGTTCATTACTCCATCAACATCACTCGTTTCGTAATTAGTTCTATGATCTTTCACCATTTTGTAAGGATGGAACACGTATGAACGAATTTGGGAACCAAAGTTTATATCAAAAACTTCTCCTTTTAATTCAGCTAATTTTTTTTCGTGTTCTTGTTGCTTTAGTTCTAATAACTTTGATGCCAAAATTTGCATAGCATTTTCTCTGTTTTGAAGTTGCGAGCGTTCTTGTTGACATTTTACAACTATACCGGTAGGTTTGTGTACTATTCTTACCGCGGTTTCAACTTTATTTACGTTTTGTCCTCCGGCTCCGCCCGAACGCATTGTGTCCAATTCAATATCTTCGGGAGGTATAGTTATTTTCTTTTCAAAATCAGGAATTATTGGTGAAACTTCAAGAGATGCAAAACTGGTTTGTCTTTTGTTACTTCAATTAAACGGTGAAAGTCTTACTAATCTGTGAACACCTTTTTCAGCTTTTGCATATCCATAAGCATATTTTCCGGTTAGTTTTATTGTTGCAGATTTTATTCCAGCTTCTTCTCCATCTGATTTATCAAGCAGTTCCACTTTGTATCCTTTTAACTCTCCCCATCTTGAATACATTCTGAGGAGCATACTTGCCCAGTCTTGAGCATCAGTCCCTCCTGCTCCTGCATTTACGGTAAGAATTGCATTAGCTTCGTCATATTCACCGCTTAGCATTGTTTTTATTTCAAAACTATTTAGTTCTTTTTCAACTAGTGCTAACCTATTTTGAGATTCTTTTATTAGTTCTTCATCCTCTAATTCTTCCGCAACCTCTGCATCAGAAATTACGGTATCCCATTTTGAAAAATTTTCGAGAGTTTCTTTTATTTCTTTGGAATTCTGTCCGAGTTCATTTGCAAGTGCTTGATTTGACCAACATTCAGGACTTTGAAGTTTTTTTTCTGTTTCTGCTAATTCTTTAGATAATTTATTGAGGTCAAAGACACTCCTTTAGATTATTTATTCTGTTTTTTATATTATTTATTTCCATATATAAATTATACTATAAATGTTGATTTTTTTGTGTAAATTATTTAAAATAGATTTATGACTAATATCCAAAAAAATCAGCGCCTAGCTATTATATTAGACACTCCTGATGGTAAAAAAAGCATATTGTCATATGTTCGAGAAGTTTATCCTGATAGATTAGTCCTTAATCAACCTCAAGATTGGGAAGAATATCGTTCTTATCTTGAAGAAGGCGAAGAAATTAAAACAAAAATTTTTACAAGGGCTGGTGTGTTACTTTATACGGCTTTTATTTTAAATTCTCCGGCTGATGATAATTTTACTCTTGAATACAATGAAAATTATGCTCAAATTGTACAGCGTAGAGCTTATACAAGAGTACCTTTAGAAACTTTTGTTGATTGTACGATAGAGGATATAGATGCTGCAGATTTTGAAGAAGAAGCTGCTGCTGTTCAAAATTATGAATTTAACACAGTGAAATATTCTGTACCACTTTCATGTGAATATGAAAAAACTGTTATTGATGCTGAAACTATTGATATTGGTGGTGGTGGTTTAAAAATATTAGCAAAGGATGATTTACCTAAAGAAAAAGTTATAACTTTTAAAATAAATCTTTTTGATGATATAATAGTTGCACAAGGTATTATTGTTAATAATAACCTTCCTACACGTCAATATGGTATTAAGTTTACTAGAATTTCTGATAAAGATAAAGATAAAATTATAAAAACTTGCTTGAGAATAGAAGGTATTCTTAATAGAAAATCGGATTAGTACATGAAAAAGCATACTTTAGAAAATTTAGATAGACAATTAAATGGTGAAAATAAAAAAAGTAAAATTCAGCAAGCTATTGAGCGCTGTCAATTACAATTGCAGTCTGAACCTACTAATGCCGATTTACACATAAAATTAGGTGATTTGTATTTAGAATGGCATTTGGATATTTCTAATACATATCAATATATTGATGAAGCAATTACAGAATATCAACGAGCACTAGAATCTTACATTAATTCTGCTGAAATTTATTTTAAAATAGGTCAAGCTCAATATTTTAAGGGTGATTTGGATAAAGCTATAAATTATTTGAATACTGCTATCAACAAAAACCCTAAATTAGGTAAGGCATATTATCTTTTAGCTGAAACTTATACTAAGAAGGCAAGATTCTTGGAAGCCGTTTTTAATGCAAAAAAAGCGATAAAAAGTTCGCCGTTAACAAGTTCTTCTGCACATAATCTTTTACATAACATTTATAAATTATCATCACATAGAAATACTTTAAAATGGTGGGCTTCAAAATGGGAAGGTTTTTTGGCGTTTGTAACTCTTCCTTTTGATAATTTTGCTATCAGAAGTTTGATGAAATCTTTATCGTATTTAAAGTTCCTGCCTGTTCTTTTAAAAGGTTATTATATGGTTCATACCAAAGGTTTGGATAAAGCTATAGATATTTATATTGATGCAATTGAAAAAGCTCCGGGCTTTACTCCGTTATACTGTCTTTTGGGTGATATATACAGAACTATTGGACAATATGATAATGCTATTACAGAATATAAAATGGCGATTTGGATTGATAGTTTGAATATTCCTGCATACCGTCATTTATGTCAGGCGTATGAAGAACAAGGTGATTATGATAGTGCAATAGAAGTGTATCAAAAATTGATTACAATATTACCTACAATGCCTGAATTTCATTCTAATTTAGCTAATTTATATTATGTTAAAGGTGAAGTTAAAGAGGCAATTTCGCATTATCAGGCTGCAATTACATTAAATCCTAACAGGGTTTGGACTTCTGTTATAAATCAAACTTTAGGTTTTGTTTATCAAGAAAACAAGAAGGACTTGGATGCTGCTATCAGTGCATATCAAAGTGCTTATCTTTTAACCCCTGAAGATATTGATATTTACATTAATTTAGGATCTGCATTTTATGATAAGGAAGATTATGAAAATGCATTGACTGTGTATAGAAGTGCACTTGATTTAGATCCTGCAAATGCTAAAATTCACTGTAATTTAGGATTCTTGCATTGGGGTAAAGGCGATACAGATGAAGCTATTAAAGAATACAATCTTGCCATAGAAAATGATCCTAATTATGATATAGCTTATAATAATTTGGGAGTTATATATTTGGATGATTTGGGCAGAGTCCCAGAAGCTATGGATTTATTTAAGAAATCTATAGAATGTAATCCTAATTACGCGTTGGCGCATTTTAACTTGGCAAGAGCAATAACTATTGTTGGAGATAAAATTGAGGCTGCTAAATTGTATCAAATAGCTCAAGATATTAATAAGGTTACTAATGAAATTGATCCTCAAGACATAACTAATAAGATTAATAATTTATTTGAATCTTAGTATACGACCTTAAAATTAAGTAATATCTAAAAAGGCAATTTTTTTAAGAAAAAATACTTAAATAAGTATAAGGAAAATTATATTTTAAGAAAGCATTTTTTGACGTTCGGCTGAAA
>CADCPD010000153.1 GCA_902803265.1 uncultured bacterium
AAAACTGCAATCTGTATGAAATGAAAAATGAAAAAAATTTAGAACGGTCAATTTTTTGGCCGTTTTCTTTTTGAAAAGTTTAAAGATCAAAACAAAAGGCGGTCCAAAGAACCGCCTTTAATGTTAAACTCCTTATGTAACGATTATGCTATACCTAATTGATGCATAATTCCTTTTTTCTTACCTAATTGACCATTACTTGTTTGAGTTGCTCCGTCTTTTATGCCTAAGCCAACGTGACCATCATCACCGAATTGTCCGAATGGATTTCCACCGTCAGCACCTGTTTTCTTAACGCCTTCAACAGGTTTTCCTTGTTGTATACCATTAATACCATTTATTTTCTTTAAAAATGGATTTTTTTCTATTCCTGTAATTGCACCAAAGCCCATATAAAATATCCTTATGTTTACTGTACATGTTTATAAACATGATTTTTGCTGAAAAATTGCCATGTTTTATAAGTATTGTTAAGCAATGTTACAAAAATATTTTTTTAGGATATAATCAATTTAGAAAATTTAATGAAAGAGGTATTAATTATGCTAATGAATGGTAAAAAAGGTATTATATTTGGAGTGTCAAACAATCACGGTATTGCATACGGTATTGCAAGAGAACTTTTTGCACAAGGTGCCGATATTGCATTCACATATGCAGGCGAAGTTATGGAAAAAAGAGTTAGACCGCTTGCAGAAGAAATGAATTCAAAACTTATTATGAGCTGTGATGTTACAAAAGAAGATGAAGTAAAAGCGGTTTTTGCAGAATATGAAAAAATTTACGGTAAATTAGACTTTTTGGTTCACGCTGTTGCTTTTGCAAACAGAGAAGATTTACAAGGTGAATTTATAAACACATCAAAAGAAGGCTGGGATACAGCTCTTGGAATAAGTGCTTATTCTTTAGTAAGTCTATGCAGAGAAGCAAGACCATTGATGAATGAAAATGCCTCTGTATTAGCACTAACTTATTTAGGTTCTGAAAAATATGTTGCTAATTACAATATAATGGGCGTTGCAAAAGCTACTCTTGAAGCTTCAATGAGATATTTGGCAGTTGATTTAGCAAAAGTCGGTGCAAGAATTAACTGTATTTCTGCAGGACCTGTTAAAACCCTAGCAGCAAAGGGTATCGGAGGTTTTGACAAAATGCTTAAAGCAGCAACTTTAAAAGCTCCAATGCACAGAAATGTTTCGCTTGAAGATATTGGAAAAACAGGTGTATACTTAGCAAGCGATTTATCAACAGGAGTGACAGGTGAAGTTATTCACGTAGATTGCGGATGTCATGCCGTTTATGCTTCTATTGAAGAAATGGAAAAATTATCAGCTGAATAATACAAATTATAATTATTGTTTTTTCATAAAAATATAAAATGGTCTATTTTTTGATAACAAAAAATAGACCATTCATCTTATTACTTATACCAAACATTAAAATCTTTGATTTTTTCTTTTAAATTTTCGTAATTTCCGTCAAAATTAATACATCTATCATCAATTATTAAAAAACTCGGTTCTTTAGTATTTGTGACATTCTCAATAAATTCATCAAGTTTATTTTCAATAACCCATTTTGAAGCAAGCAACAAATTTCTTGATGTAAATAATACAACTTTAAAATTTTCAGAAAGCTCTTTTATAAAGTCATAAGCACCATCTTTTATAGGTGGAATATAATTTGCATCATATTTACCTGAATAAGTATTCAACACTCCGTCTAAATCTATTAGTATAGTTTTCTTAAACATAATATTAACCTTTCTTACTGGATATTTACCAGTAATATTATGTTATAACATCCAGTAAAATAATCAAATGGATGAAAAATTTTTATATGAATCTCTTGGCAAAAAAATTAAAGACTTAAGAGAACAAAAAAATTTAACCCAAGAAAAACTCGCAGAAAAAGCAAAATTAAGCCTTGATTATATTGGGAAAATAGAAGTTAATATAAACAAACCAGGTTTAAAAGCTCTGATAAAAATTGCTAATGCTTTAGAAATTCATATAAAAGAACTTTTCAATTTTTAGTTTAATACATTTTAAACCCTTATAAATACTGAAAAGGCAATTTTTTTAAGAAAAAATACTTAAATAAGTATAAGGAAAATTATATTTTAAGAAAGCATTTTTTGACGTTCGGCTGAAA
>CADCPD010000154.1 GCA_902803265.1 uncultured bacterium
AAGGTCCGCATGAACCTGATGCACCGGGAGGTCCCCAGAAGTTATCTTTTTTACCTTTTCTCTTGATGCGTTCTGCAGGAACGCCTATGCTTCTCCATATATCAAAAGCTTCATCATCTGTTTCAAAAATAGTTATCCAAAGTCTGTCTTTGTCGAGTTTTAGGACATTAGTAACAAAATCCCATGCCCAAGGTATAATTTCTTTTTTATAGTAATCACCAAAAGAGAAATTCCCGAGCATTTCAAAGAAAGTATGGTGGCGTGGAGTACGGCCTACATTTTCGATATCAGAATCTTTTCCGCCTGCGCGGGCACATTTTTGGCAAGATGTTGCACGAGCCGGATCATATGGTGATTTTACAATACCTAAAAATATTGGTAAAAACTGTAACATACCTGCAGTTGTTAAAAGTACTGTCGGATTATCAGGGACAAGAGATGAACTTTCAACGACAGTATGTTGGTGTTTATCTTTGAAAAAATCTAAATATAATTGTCTGATTTCATTACCTTTAAGCATATTCAATTCCTCATAAAATATTATATGAAAATTATAACTTAAAAATTTTAGTGTTGCATAGAAAAATTTTGTGTGATAATATAATGACACGAGTTAAAGAGTTAATTTTTAACGACGTTGTATAATTGAATAAGTTTTATGCGTCCGTAGCTCAGCTGGATAGAGCAACTGCCTTCTAAGCAGTGGGTCGCGCGTTCGAATCGCGCCGGGCGTAAATAAAAAGAGATAGGTTTCAACCTATCTCTTTTTATTTGAGTTTAAATCAGTATATTTTTTTAGGACAGTTGATTTTTTATCTGAAATGATTATTTTTGCCTCAATTGACTATGTGTCTGGGTTTTCGGAGTTGGAAGTTTTATACAAATAATCATATCTAAAGTTCTGAAAGTCCAAATTTTGAACCAACAAGTCTAAAAAGTTCCGTTTTCTGTTTTAATTTTGTCCACATAAGGATTTTAGAACTTTTATCTCTTTTCAGCATTTTGTGCGCTTGAAAGTATTATTTGTTGGTTTTGTTTAAGTAAAACTTTTTTATATAGCTTGAAAGAATAAATAAAATGGGTTGAAAATAAAAATTCAATAATTGATTAGATATTTTTTAATGCTTCTAAAACAGTTTTTCTATATTCTTTTGCTCCAATCATATTTGAATAATGCATTATCTTTACAATTTTAAATTCGTTAGACAGATATTTATCAAGAATTTTGTATGTCGTATCTCCCATCGCTATTAAAACAGGTTTTAATATGTAATTTAAAATTGTCATTTCAGATTTGAATTCTTCTATATTTTGTTTAACTATATTTGGGTTTTGTTTTAAAAATAATTTTACTTTATTAGAGTCTACTTCTGGATATTTTTTAATAATATCTGTCATATATGAACCCCAATATTTTGTGTTCATTAATGCATATCTTAATTTATAATCATTTTGATATTTGTAGCTACTGTGAAAATTAGACCATATGTTTTTTTCATTTATCCCCTTATTGCCATGAGTATTAGATACATTTAAACCAACAAAAACATAATTTGGATTTAATTTTAATAATAAATCTGGCATATCAAATATTGATAAATCTCCAGTATTAGACTTTGGAGTACTTGTTGGGAGTTTCCATATAGCCCAACTTGATAAAAAACCATATTTTTCTTTTAAATTTTTATATATTTTTTCTTCTATCATTTTTGTCTAATTTTCTAAATTGTAACACGAAAATTCTTAAAATTATTATAAATCGTTTGAGTGAATTTAGTACAAGAAAATATAAAATGTACAAATTTAATTTTTAATAAGTAGTAATATCTTAAATGGAACTTTTGCATTGACAAAATATAAATGTATTGATTTCAAATTTTTTTTAAATAAAAGGTAAATTTATAAAATGAAAATGTTTTTAAAATTGTAATTTTAAAAATATATTTTAAAACAAATTTTATTATTAATGGAGTGTGTAAAAATGGTAAAAACAGGAAGAAATGAACCTTGCCCTTGTGGTAGTAAGAAAAAATATAAAAATTGCTGTTTAAATAAAAAGCCTAGAGAAACTAGTATTTTATTTGAGATGATAGAACCGACAAAACTTACATCTATAAAAATAGAAGAAGGTCAAATCAAACTGCTTGATAGCAATGGCGAAGTTATTGCTAAAAACATATATCAGCAAAACACATACAAAAGAATTGGTAAAGATAATAAAGTATTAAACCAAATAAAATTAAATGTATCAAAATACAGCAATGAGATAGATGCGTTACTTCAATATGACATAATTTATGCAGTTGACACTAATACTAAAAATTTTAATGGTGAAAATTTATCTATTACATCTAGACAATGTTGTGAATTTAATAGTAATAAAACCACTATTACATTTTATCCTTTTGGACTAGCTTGTATTAAAAATATTCCTAATATGAATCAGGAAAAATTTGGAATTAAATTATTGATATCAAATATTTTATGTGATAAAAACTACAATAAAAACTTAAAGATAGGCATTATAATTGACCATGACTTAGGAAATTTAATGAAATATAATAATCGAGAATTACCTATATATAATGATTGGTATTTGCCGGATAATTTTACATTGATTTATGCTAGTTCAGATACAGGAAAAGAATATTTAACCAATATTTTAATATCTGCTTGCGATAAAGAGGCTAATAATTTTTTTGAAGAAGTTAAAAAAGGAAATATTCAAATTTGTGACTTTAATGATATTTAATTTATGCCACATTTTCGAGTAACCACGTTCGAAATTCGACAACTCTATCGTAAATTTAAAGGCACAGGTTTTAACCTGTGCCTTTAAATTTTTGTCTGTGAAAAGAGTTGAAGGTTTTTTGCGTTCGAGCGACCTGTGAGCAGAGTGCGGAGGACT
>CADCPD010000155.1 GCA_902803265.1 uncultured bacterium
AAGAGTATATTTTTTACGACAAGGCTGTGCACAGCAGCCTCTATTTGCGCTTCTGTTTCCTATGTATTCGCTCAAATAACATTGACCGCTATAACTTACGCATAAAGCTCCATGTATGAAAGTTTCTATTTCAACATCAGTATTTTTACAAATGTTTTCTATTTGTTCCAAAGATAATTCTCTGGCAAGAATAACCCTTTCAAGCCCGACATTTTCAAAAAATTTAACCTTTTCTAATGTTCTGTTATCACATTGAGTACTTGCATGCAAAGGAATTGGAGGCAAATCGAGTTTTAGTAATCCCAAATCCTGAATAATAATCGCATCAACACCAATTTCATACAGTTTTTCAATTAATTCTTTTGCTTTAAGAATTTCTTTATCATCAAGAATAGTATTTACAGTACAAAACACTTTGACGTAAAACTTATGAGCATAATCCACAAGAGTTTTAATATCCTCAAGATTATTGCAGGCATTATGACGAGCACCAAAAGAAGATGCACCAATATAAACGGCGTCAGCACCGTAATTGATTGCTGACACCGCACATTCTAAGTTTTTTGCAGGAGCTAAAAGCTCTACTTTTTTATTATTTTTCATCTAAAGCTGCAACACCCGGTAAAACTTTACCTTCAATAAATTCTAATGAAGCACCGCCGCCTGTTGATACGTGAGTGAAATCTTCGGCATTGCAGAATTTTTTAGCTGCAGAAACAGAGTCTCCGCCGCCGATTACAGAAGTTGCACCATTTTTGGTAGCTTCTACGATAGCTTTAAGTATTGCTTTTGTACCTTCAGCAAAAGCAGGAGTTTCAAAAGCACCTACAGGACCGTTCATTAATATTGTTTTTGAAGATTTAACAACTTCTTCAAACGCTTTTTGAGAGTTAGGACCTGCATCTACGCCTTCAAATCCGTCAGGAATGTTTTTGATATCAACAACTTTATTTGTTCCGTTTCCTGAAAAATCATCAGTAACTAAAACATCAGTTGCCATAACCAATTTAACACCTTTGTCAGCAGCTTTCTTTTCGATAGCTTTTGCAACTTCTAATTGATCATCTTCGCAAATTGAATTACCGATATTTCCGCCATTTGCTTTAACAAATGTGTAAGCCATACCGCCGCCGATAATTAGGTTATCAACTTTATCAATTAAGTTTTCTAAAACACCAATTTTAGAAGAAACTTTAGCACCGCCTACAACAGCTGTAAATGGTCTTTCAGGGTTATCAAGAGCTTGTGATAAGCATCTGATTTCTTTTTCCATTAATAATCCTGATACTGCAGGTTTAACCAATTTAGCAACTTTAGCAGTTGATGTGTGATTTCTGTGAGCGGCACCAAATGCATCGTTTACATAAAAATCACCAAGTTTTGCAAGTTCTTCTGCAAATGTCATATCGTCATCTTTTGCTTCTTCTGCTTTGTAGTAACGAATATTTTGTAATAAAGCAACTTGACCTTCTTTTAATGCTTCTAATTCTTTATCTGCGCCTTCGCCGATTGGTGATTTTACAAATAAAACTTCTTCACCCAAAACTTTTGACATATATTTTGCAACAGGTTCAAGTGATAAATCTTCTAAAGTTTGACCTTCTTTTAATTTTTGAGGTCTGCCCAAGTGTGCCATTAATATGATTTTAGCACCTTTTTCTTGTAAATATTTTACAGTAGGTAAGATAGCTTGAATTCTTGTATCATCAGTTACATTTTTATCAGCATCTAATGGAACATTAATATCAACACGAACTAATGCTCTTTTTCCTTTTACATCACCTAAGTCTTTAATTGATTTTTTCATGTTTAATCTCCTTCTCTATCAACTGATTATAGTTTATCTCAAAAATTTTTTATAATAAAGTATTAAAATTTTTTCACAATATGTGAAATTTTTAATTGTTTAAAGTACAATTATAAAAGTTAAGGAATTTTCGAGGAAGTATGCAAGATTATTTTAGCAACTACAACTTTTATTCAAGCGGTAATAATATGGGACTTGTTACCAGAATAGTTGACACGTTAAAAAAAATACTTGAAGAAGATAAAAAAGAAGCACAACCGTTATTTCTTAGAATTTCTGACAACTTTATTCTTAATATTGCAAGAAAAGTTGTTGAAGAAAAGAAAAGAACATTTCTTATCGGAATAACAGGTGAAAGCGCATCCGGAAAAACTGTTTTCGTAAATAATACAACAGCTGCTTGCCTTGAGAATATTAATGAAGATATTTACACAGTTATAAGTCAGGATGATTATTACAAAGATACATCTAAGGAACTTCGAGATGCAGGAAGCTATGAAGAACTTTTTAAAACAGGTTTCAGCTTTGATACACCTGACATAATAAATCTAGATTTAATGAGAGAACATTTACTTGCACTAAAAGACGGAAAAGAAATTCGTTCCCCTAAATATGATTTTGTAACTTGCGAATCACATCCTGATGGAGAACTAAAAAAACCTGCAAGAATAATTTTAAATGAAGGGTTATATGTTCTTCATGAAAAAATAAGAGATATTATTGATGTAAAAGTTTATGTATTCACACCTTTAAATGTTTTAAAAGATAGATGGTATAAAAGAGCTGCTTCAAGAGGTAAAACAGGTGAAGCTGCTGATTTGCAATTTAAAGACGTTAACACAACTGCTCAAAAATACATACGACCAACTTATGAAATAGCCGACGTAATAATAAATGGTCTTGTTTCACAAGAATACATACAAGTTATAACAAAGAAAATGTTTGATGCTAT
>CADCPD010000156.1 GCA_902803265.1 uncultured bacterium
AAAACGGTAAGTTAAATTTAGAATTAATTTGTTCAATTTGTTCCAAATAATGTTCAACAGTATAAAATCTGTTCATTCTTTTTAGTGTTTCATTGCAAGCAGATTGCAAAGAAAGGTGAAAATGCGGACAGAATTTTTTTGAAGAAGCTAGAAAATCCAATATTTCAGCATTAATTTCTAACGGATTGATAGAACCCATTCTTATTCTTTCAATAGGTGAATTTTCTTCCAAAAACTTGAGTAAATGAAAAAAGGTTTCATTAATATCTTTGCCCCATTGACCTATGTGAATACCTGTTAAAACTATTTCTTTAAAATTTTGAGAATAAAGAGTATTTATTTGATTTAAGATAAAATCTTTAGATGCGCTTCTGCTTTTACCTCTTGCAAAAGGAATTACACAATATGAACATCTGTTATCGCACCCATCCTGAATTTTAACGCATGCTCTTGTTTTTGAAGTATCAAGTAAAATTGTATTATTAAATTTTTCCTGTACCATAATATTTCCGACAGCAAATTTTGTATCAGAAATCAGAAATTCAGCGATATTTAATTTTTCATCATTTCCTATTACAAAATCGATAAAATCATTATCGAGAAGAGTTTCTTTTTCAACCTGAGCGATGCATCCTGTTAAAACAGTTTTTATATTAGGATTAATGTGTTTAGCGTTTCGTAAAATATAAAAAGCTTTGTTGTCAGTTTTTTGTGTAACTGTGCATGAATTAAGAATAAAATAATCAGCTTCAGATATTTCTTCTGTTATAACAAAATCATTATCAATAAGAGATTGTGTAATAAGTGAGCCTTCATATTGATTTGATTTACAGCCCATAGATTTTAAAACAAACTTTTTCATAACTAAATTATAGATAAAAAAAATAAGATTTAAAATAAATTAAAAATGCAGTTGACAATAAAAATCTTTTCAGGTATATTAAATGTACACCCTTTAGGGCGTTTAGCTCAGTTGGTAGAGCGCTTCCCTTACAAGGAAGATGTCGGGAGTTCGAGCCTCTCAACGCCCACCATTAAAAAGAAGAAGTCGAAAAGACTTCTTTTTTTATGCAAAAATTTCCGCACGGTGCTGGATTTGTCGGGATACAGAGAATTTTCATTTATCGATTTTTAAAACTTTTCAGCAAATTCATCCAAAATTCTCTTTTCGCAAAAATTTTGACTACATTTATTAATGGAATTATTTGTCCGTATTTTCCTGTACGTAAAATTACGTATGTATAAATACTTACGTAAAAATACGGACTTTTTTATTTTATAAACTTTGTCATAATAAGAATATATTCTATGTGTTTGCAACAATTAAAAAATTTATAGATAGTTATTCAAAAATATCATGAATATAAATAGGAAAATAAAAACTTTAAGGAGTAAGTTTTGAAACAAACCAGAGGTAGCCTATTAAATATAAAATAGAACAAATTATACCTAACCAAAACAAAATATAATATGTATAAACTATACTTTTATTTTTTAATGGAATATTTAGTAGAAATTTATTTTTTGTCAATTTATGAAACAACATTTCTATTGGAATAATAATTATCAAAAAGGTAATAAAGGTTAAATAAATAAAACGATGTTTAAATAAAGAAACTCCATAAATATTATTTGTTCCGTTAAAATTTAAACTTGTTATTACGAAGGGAATGGATAAAATCAGTATTAAAATACCCAATAAGAATAAAATGTTTAAACTAATATATTTTGTTAATTTCATAAGTTAATATTAAATCAAATAAAAAGGAAAGGAAAGAATAATGATGCAAAATTTTGATTACAATAAAGATATTGAAAGATTTACGAAAGAAATGCTAAAAGATACACAAAAATATCAAAAACAATATGGATTTAATATAGGTGTAAATAATAATGCACATAATAACGAAGCAGATGCATTTAGACATGCATATATGCAAAGTATATTGGCTCTAAGATATGGAACAATTATTGCAAAAATAGTAAGCAATAATCATGAAAATCAAGGAAATACAAATGGTCAAGACCCAAAAGAAGCGAATATGGATATGTGGAATAATCATCAAGGACAAGAAATATACGATGAAATTTGTAAAGAGTATCCGAATTTTAAAAATTTATCAGAAGAACATCGTAAAGATATAATAGCAAGAAAAGTTGTTCAAAGAATGAAATCCGGCAAACTGATTACGACTCCAAACGATAAAAGAAAGTACACAGGTTTTGCAACCGATATTCCTGATGGTAAAATTTTTACAGCAGAAGAAATTGGAAAATTGTCAACAGATGAATTTAGTAAATACGAAAACTATATAGATAATCAATTAGAAACTTATGGTGTACCAAGAAATTATCAAGCACAACAAGATGTAGTTAACGGAGTTTTAATTTGGGTTGAT
>CADCPD010000157.1 GCA_902803265.1 uncultured bacterium
ATTTAAGAACCATTTTTTATGGAGGAAAAACATGATAGAAGAAGTTGAAAGCATAACTGCGAAATTATGCTCATTTGCAAGAGCAAATCATTCAATATGCAAAGGTAACAAAATTTTTGATGATTTTTTAGCGTTTGAGCTTATGGGAGAAAAAGAATATAAAGAAACGGAAAAAATGATTAAAAAAAACTTTACAACGACTCCGACAAATTTTTTAAATGAATATATTTGTCCTGTTGTATTGCCGAGAATTGCTTATACGGAAAGTAAATTATGTGAATTTTTAAATAAATACAAAAATATTCAGTATGTTATTTTAGGTGCAGGAATGGATACTTTTTCTTTCAGAAACCAAAATAAAAATATTGAAATATTTGAACTTGATCATCCTCTAACTCAAAAATATAAGTTGAAAAGAATTTATAAAGCAGGATTTAAAATTCCTTCAAATGTTTATTTTGTTCCTATAAATTTTGAAAAGGAAAATATAAAAGATGTTTTATATGCATCAGGTTTTGATTTTGGAAAACCTGCATTTTTTAGTTTTTTGGGTGTGACTTATTATTTAAATTTAAAATCTTTTGAAAATACGATTTCAAATATTTCGGATATGACATGTAATATATCTGAATTTGTATTTGATTACCCTGAAAAGATTTTTGAAAATAAAAAAACAAAACATCTTTCGGCAATAACATCATCAATAGGAGAACCTATGAAAGAAAGTTTTGAATTTCATAAAATTGTAGAAATTTTTAAAAACTATGGATTTAAAATTCAAAATCATTTTTCTCCGGATGATATTCAAAAAAAATATTTAAAAGCTTCAACTAAATTAAAAGCTTATGAAAATATACACTTTATAACAGCATTAAAGGAGAAAATATAATGACAAATTTTGAAACGGTTTTAATACATGGCGGTAAATCAATTGATGAAAAAACAGGTGCGGTAAATGTTCCTATTTACCAGACATCAACATATAAACAGGATGAACTTGGTAAACATAGAGGTTATGAGTATTCAAGAACGGGTAATCCCACAAGAGAGGCTTTGGAAAACCTTATTGCCGAACTTGAAAACGGAAAATACGGCTTTGCTTTTGCATCAGGCTTGGCTGCAATTACTACTGTGTTATCGTTGTTTAAATCAGGTGATAATATTGTAATTTCAAATAATGTTTATGGTGGAACTTTTAGATTGTTAAATCAGGTATTTAACAATTTTGGTATAACATTTACCATTGCAGAAAATGAAGATTATGAAAAATCTCTTACTGAAAATACAAAGGCAATTTTGATAGAGAGTCCGGCAAATCCATTATTAACAATTACTGATATTAAAGCTGTTTCAAATATTGCACATAAACATAATATTCTGTCCATCGTAGATAATACATTTATGACACCGTATCTTCAACGACCGCTTGATTTAGGTGCGGATATTGTTATTCACAGTGCGACCAAATATTTGGGTGGGCATTGTGATTTAATTGCAGGGCTTGTCGTTACCAAGGACAAAAAATTGGCTGAGAAAATTGGTTTCCTTCAAAATTCAATAGGTGCGATATTAGAACCGTTTGATTCATATCTTTTAATTAGAGGGATAAAAACTTTAGCTGTAAGAATGGACAGAATTACAGACAATGCTCAATATGCAGCAGAGTTTTTACAAAAACATAAAGCTGTTAAAAATATTTATTATCCGACTTTAACAACATCAAAAGATTATGACACACATATTAAACAATCTAAAAATGGCGGTGGAATGATTTCTTTTGAATTAAAAGAAAATTATGATATAAACAAATTCTTTTCTTCACTTAATTTAGTAATGCTTGCAGAAAGTCTTGGCGGTGTTGAATCTTTGGTTTGTCATCCTGCAAGTATGACTCATGCTTCTATACCTGCTGAAATAAGAGAAAAAATAGGAATAACGGATAATTTAATAAGGCTTTCAATAGGTATTGAAAATAAAGAAGATATTATAAATGATTTAGAACAAGCAATAAGAAAGGCGGAAAGATAATGTTATATAACTCTATGAAAGATTTGGTAGGAAATACTCCGATAGTAAAATTAAATAATATAGATATCAAAAGTAATGCAAATTTATATGCTAAATTAGAGCTTTATAATCCATCAGGTTCTTTAAAAGACAGAACAGGTAAATATATGCTGGAAGATGCTGAAAGAAAAGGTTTATTAAAAAAAGGCGGAACAATTGTTGAAGCAACCGCTGGCAATACAGGTCTTGGAATTATTTTTGCAGCGTTAAATAAAGGATACAGAATAATTTTTGTTGTACCTACAAAATTTTCAGAAGAAAAACAAACCCTTATGAGGGCTTTAGGTGCAGAAATTATTAATACAAAAAGAGAAGATGGAATGTTAGGTGCTGCAAAAAAGGCAGAAGAAATAAGAAATTCCATAAAAGGTGCAATATCTTTAGAACAGTTTAAAAATCAGGCAAATCCACTTGCTCATTATGAAACAACAGGAAAAGAAATATGGAACGATATGAATGGTAAAATTGATTATCTTGTTGCAGGTGCTGGTTCCGGAGGTACGTTTACCGGTATAATGAGATATTTAAAAGAAAAAAATCCAAATATTAAAGGGGTTCTTGCCGATCCTGTAGGTTCAACGATGGGTGGCGGTGAACACGGTGATTATGATATTGAGGGAATTGGAAATGATTTTATAGCTGATACAATGGATATGTCGCTTGTTGATATTGTTATAAAAATGACAGATACGGAAGCTTTTGAAAATTCTAGAGAACTTGCAAGAAAAGAGGGCATTTTTGCCGGTTCAAGTTCAGGAGCAGTTTTAGTTGCAGGGAAGAAATTAATTGAACAATATAATGTAAAAGGTAATATTGTTCTTGTATTCCCTGACAGGGGCGACAGATATTTTTCAAAAGGATTATACAAATAAGGAAGTTTAAAATATGAAAAAGATATTATGTTATGGTGATTCTAATACTTACGGTTTTAATCCGATTGATTTTTCAATGTTTGATGAGAATACCAGATGGACTGCACTGTTAAAGAAAAATTTAATAAATGATTACGAAGTTATTGAAGAAGGAATGTGTGACAGAACGGGTTTTGTTAATAATCCAAAAGGCTTTTTATACTCTGCTCAAAGACATTTTCCAAAATTTATTTCTAAAACCAAAAATATTGATATTTTAATTTTGGCAATAGGAACAAATGATTTACAAACTCAATATGATATAAGTTTTAGTTTAATTGAAAAAGGTTTGGAAAATTTAATTGAAGCCGCTCAAGATAAAGCAAAAGAGATAATACTTATACCGCCTGTAATTTTAAGCGAAACTATTTTTAACGGTTATTTTAAAGACCAGTTTGATGAAATAAGTATAACAAAATCTAAAAAAGTAGTTAAAGCATATAAAAAATTAGCAAAAATTTATAATTGTAAAATCTTTGATATAAATGATTTTACTGCTCCTTCAGATATTGACGGTCTGCACTATGATGAAACTTCCCATAAGCTTATTGCAGAAAAATTAACAGAGTTTATAAATAATTTAACATAAATCGGAGAAAATAATGAATAAAACTCATACAGAAGAACATGATAACAAACATATTCAATGGCGAGGAGCTTCAGTTAAAGCACTTATTCCGTTTGTTGTTTTTGTAATATTTTATTTTGGTTTTTCATTATGGACAAGAGATTTTTCAAAAGTGCCGATGACGGTTGCTTTTATAATGTCTTCAGCAGCAGCTTTGATGTTAAATCATAAAGAAAAACTCGGTAAAAAAGTAGAAATATTTGCGCTCGGCATGGGAAATAAAGACATAATGATAATGTGTCTGATTTTTATTCTTGCAGGTGCATTCGCAGCTACGGCTCAATGTGTCGGCGGCGTTGAATCTGCGGTAAATATTACACAGCACTTTATACCTTCAAGATTTATGGTATTGGGATTATTTGTTATTTCATCATTAATATCATTATCAATAGGTACTTCTTGCGGTACTATTGCTGCTATTGTTCCTATTGCTGTTTCAATTTCCCAGAATTTTGGAATAAGTCCTTCTCTGGTTCTTGGCGCAACTGTTGGTGGTGCTATGTTCGGGGATAATATGTCTTTAATTTCCGATACAAAAATTGCCGCCAGCCGTACTCAAAATGTTGAAATCAGAGATGAAATGCTTTACAACCTTAAAATTATTACTATTCCTGCAATTTTGTGTATATTGTTGTATTTGCTTCCTGTTTTTTCATTTGTTGGTTCTGTTCAAGTTGTTGGGGAACTAACGGTTGATAATTACATAAAAGTTATACCTTATATCCTGTTACTTATTTTTGGTGTTTTAGGGACAAACGTAATGTTGTTGTTGTTTTTGGGAATTATTTTAAATACAATAATCGGCATACATTATGGTGCATTTGATATATTTGGTGCCTTTGGATGTATAGGCGACGGAACATCTAATATGGCCTCAACTATAATTGTTGCCTTGCTTGCAGGAGGGCTTTTACAGCTTGTTAAATATAATGGCGGTATTGCTTATATTCTAAAAGAGGCAGGACGCTGGATAACAAGTAAAAGAACATGTGAAATAGTAATATGTTTGTTAGTTGGTATAATTGATTTATTTACGGCAAATAACACTGTTGCAATTATAACAACTGGCTCAATAGCAAAAGCATTGTCAGAAAAATATAATGTTAATCCTATAAGAACGGCAAGTTTATTGGATACAATGTCTTGTGCTGTACAGGGAGTGATTCCTTACGGTGCACAGATTTTAATAGCTACAAGTCTTGCTGTATCAATATCCGCAACATCATTTACTGTGATGAAAGGTTTGTTTTACCCGTTATTGATGTTTTTGGGAATAATTTTATCAGTTATTACAATAAAAAATGAAAATTAAATTCAGAATAAAGCAAAAATGAGCCATTTTGGCTCATTTTTGCTTTATTGGTTTTGTGTATTTATTATTTTATAGGATGTTTTACTCTGTCTGAATTATCCCATAAATAACTATAATCTGTTTTTATAGGTAATACAGGGGCTTTTTTATCTTTTACTTTCCCTCCTACTTCTGCTGTAACGTCTTTTGCGGTCATTTTAGTATTTATTATATTTACATCACCCTTTACTGATTTCAATGCAGGCATTTTTTCTATTGGGGTATTTTGTAAATCTAAATTCCCTTTTACAGTTTCTAATGCAGGTAGTTCTCTTACTCTTGTATTTGATAATTGAGCCATAGCTCCTATAGTTTTTAAATTTGGTAATTCTTCAATCAATGAATTGTTAAATTGAGCAACAGAATTTACTTCTTTTAAATTTTTCATTGATTTAACTTTTGTAAATGATATATCAAGTTTTCCTCCAACTTTTTCAAGAGAATCAATTGAAGTTAATGATGTTTTTTGAAAATTAGCATCTCCTTTAATTTCTTTTACATTTTCCATTAATTTTGATTCATCATAACCTAAATCTTTAAAAGTAACAGTGTTACCAGGTTGTTTATAATGAGATAGTGATAATTTACCATTATCATCCTTTTCTGTTTCAATACCTAATGCGTTGAATATTTCTGCTGTTTCTGTTTTTCCTTCAACTTTATTTTTTAAATTTGATAATTCAGCTTCATGCATTTTTTTATTTTGTTGAGCTGCATATTTAACATTACTGTCAACTCTATCTTGATCCATTTCACTTAAATAAGCATAATTATGTGGTTGTGTTTTTGTTTGCACAGCACTAATATTTGAAATACTAACTTTTCCTACTTCCATTTGGGGCTCCTTTTATGATTTACATCATACTTGAAGTATGAACATATTTTTATTTGCTACTTGCAACGTTAATTTTTAAAAATTCTATTACAAACTATGGCAAAACTCAATAATATCAGTAAAATTTAATTTATATATCTTAATATTATTGTGAAAGTCTTTAATAAAAACTTTTAACTGCAAGTAAAATTAGTAAAGCGGCGGCGAAGAATTTTAAAACTCTCACAGGGAAGTTTTTTAAAACATTTCCGAACCAAAATCCTGCCATAGAATTTACAAATGTAATCAGCGCAATGATAATTGCAGGTTTAAATATGCTTGCTTTAGTCAAAGCAATACCGACTCCTGCTGCAAGGGCATCTATGCTTGTCGCAACAGCAACGGCAAATAAACATTTTAAATCAAGACATTTTTGGGTTTCTTCACATTCGTTTTTTATCGCATCTTTTATAAAATTTAAACCTAATAATAAAAATATCGTGAAAATTATCCATTTTGAAAACGGTTCCAGTTTATCGACAAATGATGTCAGTGCAAAATATCCGATTATCGGCATTAAACCCTGAAAAACTCCGCAAAATCCCGCTAGGTTCAGTGAATTTTTAACCCTTTTTTCTCTAAAACACATTCCGTAAGCAAAAGATACGGCACACGCATCAACCGACAGAGCAAAAGATAAAACAAATATATCAATTAAATTCAATATTCACCTCTATTTCAAATAATCTGTTCCAAGTAAATGAATATGATGTTTTGAAATTTGTATTAAATATTGATTTTAATTTATTTTCAAAATCTGTCATTTTATCTGTAATTGCAGGTGATTTGATTTGTTGTCTTACATTTGCCTGATATGCCCAGTCGTCTAAAAACCTTATTAATTGCAATTTTGTAAAAGCTTTTTTATCATAATTTTCTGCATTAAATTTGACTTTTAAGGCGCAAAGAAGAGAACCTAAAGTATTTGCACTTGTGTTCCAGGCGCTGTAACCGTAAAAATTATCGTTATTTAAATCATTTTTAAATAATTCTTTTACAAACTCATTATCTCCGCCGTTTGCAAATCTCACATCAGCTATTGCATAAGCTTTTTGAGGAAGTTTTAGTTCTCCTTTAAACGGTTCTGTTGGTTTTTTCATAACAATTTCACCCTGATTATTTTTGAAATTGTTTACGATTAAAACAATATCCGCATTTTCTTCACTTGTAACTTCCATTCCGCCAAGTTCTATTTGAGAAAGAACGCTTTTTTCTATTGGAATATCTTCGTAGTTTGAAATTAAGTGTTTTTGATTATCTTCAATAAAAATCGGAGCTATTTTTACTTTTTTATCAATTGCTCTTGCAAATAGCGAAAGCGGTATTTCGTCTGCACCTGTTTTTGTAAATCCGCCTAACTTTTCAAGTTCTTGAGCCTCTTTTACATTTAGACCAAATTCTGCACAATCGTCCTTTGAAAATATCAAAGTTTTGAAAATACCTTCTTTTTGCCATTCAAGGTAAAGCTTATTTATCTCAAAATTTCTTTTTCTTGTGTTTAAATAATCTTCCAGAATCTCCTGTGGAATATCGGTTTCTGTCGTTCCATTTTTGTGAAGATTAAATGAATAATTAAAAATTTTTGTTCCGTAATCTTTCCAGTATTCTTTTTCTTCTTGATTTACGTTGTTGTTTGAAATTCTCATTATGCTTGAAAAAGCATGAATTTCAGCTTTTTTGGAAATTAAAATTTCTTTTAAAACTTTAGTTTTTTCTTTTATTTCTTCAAAAGTTGCGGGACTTCTTCTTGAAGGAATTAATCCACCATAAGCAATTGTATCAAGAGATATAACCATTTTATCCATTTGAGGAAGATTTTTCAGCCATTCCAAAATCTTTTCTGTATCGGCATTTTTGGTCAAATCTCCAAATAAACTTCTGTCAGGAAGATACAATTCAATACTTTTATCTATATTTGCTATATCTTCAATTAAGTTATAGCAAACAGGTCTGTTATCAATAGGTATTACACAAATTTTCATAAAATAATTTTAATCAATATTTCTGATAAAATCCAATTGTAACAATATAAATAACTTTTTTAACAATTAAATTTATTCCACATTTTTTTGCTGCCAAAAAAATAGAACAACTAAATAATTAATACAAAATTTAACCTTGCGGTCAAAGAAATGTGGTACATGAAAATATTTACTGATACTTTACAATATATGATTTTTATTAAAAAAACAGTATAATCTAATTATGAAAAAAGTTTTTTCTATAATTTTCGTTCTGTTTTTTACCGCAAATTTGTCATTTGCAGCAACTGACAGTGCAACGGGTGAAGTTAGAAAAGGTTATTTAGGCACGTTGCCGGATATTACTCAAAGATTTGATAAGCAGCGTTCAGAAATGGCACGTCCGGCATTTGAGAATGTTCCTACATTTAGAGATAAAAATGTTTTAAAACCTGTACCGAGAGATAATCCTAACTATGTTGATTTGATGATTAAAAAACAAAAATTATCTCCTTATACAACTGATATAAACGATGCAATACCAATGCTTGAAGCTATTGTTGAAGCTATAAAATTCAACCTTAATATACAAAAATTTGTAGCAAGAGTTAATGCTTTCAATGATTGGATGACTTATTTTAAACAAAGATATAAAGATCAACCGGAAGCTTATTATATATCATTTCAAAAACTCGTAGAGGTTGATTTTCAATCACATTATGTTGCAACCGTGAAATATGAATCTCAAAGGTATAATCCATATTTACCATACAGCGGTGAAGGAGCAATGTATAGTCCTGCAAGTATTGCTAAACAAGAGCAGGCTTTGTTAAAAGAATTAGAAAAAACTATAACTATATTAAAAGAGGTTAAATAAGGCTATTGAATTTATCTAAAAAGCCTGTATTATAAATATATGGATATCAAAGTTAATTATTACGAGATATTAGGTGTGAGTGTAACGGCAGAATCTGCTGAAATTAAGGCTGCGTACAGAAAATTGGCGAGACAATATCATCCCGATGTTTGCGGCAATGATGAAGAAAGTGTAAAAAAGTTTAAAAAAATAACTGAAGCTTATGAAGTTTTAATTGATTCCGAGCAGCGCAAAAAATATAACATGCTCAAAGGTATTTATGCAGAAAGAATAGAAAAAACAGAGCAAAAAGAAAAAAACGAAAAAGCAGAAGAAGTAAATAAAGAAGCTAAAAAAGAAGAAGCAAATAAAGCTTATAAACAAACTGAACAGAAACAAAAGACCCAACAAGGTTTTTCAAATGTTTTCAGTGATATTTTGGACAATTTAAAAAATAAACAGTCAACAAAACCAAAAAATAAACAGAAAAAAGAACAGCCAAAAAACGGTGAAGATATAAATTGTGATGTTATGCTAACGATGCTTGAATCAATAAACGGCTGCAATAAAACAGTTAATATCCTTGTAACGGAGCCTTGTAGAGCTTGTAACGGCAGACAGTTTATAAATCAGACAAAATGCAGAGCTTGTGACGGAAAAGGTGAAGAACAAAATCATAAAAAAATAACAGTAAAAATACCTCCTGCTGTAAAACCGGGTTCAAAAATCAGAATACCAAATGAGGGAAACAAAGGTATAAATGGTGGCAAAAACGGGGATTTATACTTAAATGTTCAAATTGAAGCAAGTGATATTTATAAATACGACGGATTAAATATAAATTATACTCTTACAATCCCGCCTCAAGATGCTGTTTTGGGCTGCACAAAAGAAATAAATGTTCTTGACGGAAAAGTATCAATGAAAGTTATGGCAGGGACTTCTCAAGGTCAAAAATATCGTCTTGCAAATCAGGGAATAAAAAAAGGTAACAAAACAGGCGATTTAATTGTTACGGTTAAAATTGATATTCCAAAAGATTTAACACAGGAAGAAAAAGATCTATACAAAAAGCTGCAGGAACTTGCAAATAAGGAAACTGTAAAATGAACAAGGCAAAAATAAAAGAAATTTTTATTTCAACGCAGGGTGAAGGTCCGTTTGTAGGTTATAAACAATTGTTTATAAGATTTTGTAATTGTAATTTAAAGTGTAATTATTGTGATACGGATTTTGAAGCTGAACAGAGTAAAGAGTATTCTGCAGATGAATTGGAAACTCATGTTAAATCATTAAAAGACTTTAATTCTGTTCATTCAGTGTCTTTGACCGGCGGAGAACCTCTTTTGTGGGCAGATTTTCTGAACGAATTTTTGCCAAGAATTAAAAAGCCTGTATATCTTGAAACTAACGCAACCGTTCATGTGGGTTTAAAAAAAGTTTTTGACAATATTGATTACATTTCTGCGGATATAAAATTACCAAGTTCATCAGGTATAAAAAATTCTTTTGAAATGCATGACAAATTCTTTAAATCAGTCAGAGATGCTATTTTGACTTGTGCTGCAACAAAGCAGTATGATTGCGAAAGACAAATACTTTTTGCAAAAATTGTTTTTGATGAAAATATAACGGATGAAGAAATCGAAAAAAGTGTTGAGCTTGCAAAAAAATATGATTTTCAAATAATTTTACAGCCAAAAATGAACGGAATGAAACTTGAAATTCCGACAACTGTTATTGAAGATGTTTTTGATAAATTTTTGGAAAAATACGAAAATACAAGACTTATCCCTCAAGTGCATAAATTTTTAAATATTCAGTAGATTTTGTGTAAATCTATTTAAATATCGAATTGTTAATTTTTGTAAACACAAATTTTAAAATGGCTGAAA
>CADCPD010000158.1 GCA_902803265.1 uncultured bacterium
AGGTTGTAAAATGAATCAGTTATTGATGTTAAAATCTCAAAGAGTAATATATCTTTCATTGTTGGAAGATGGAAATATATTGGACGCGATAACGTTTTTTGAAAAATATCAAAAACAACTTAGAACATATTCTGATGCTGACGAAGAAACTCAAGAATTGGTATTAAAAGAGCTAAATTCTTCAAGAAATGTGTTTATAAAGAAATTAAATAGTTTAGCTAACAAGTATATGAAAGAAAAAGACTATAATAAAGCGGCTGTTTGTTTATCAGAAGTAATTTATTATTGGTATAAAAATATTTCATGTATTATGCAGTACATTATATGTCTTTATAATAATGAACAATATGATTTAGAAGAAGAATATTTGAATTATTTACAAACTTTAATAGCAGATAATCCTGACCTTAGAATTTTAAAAGATTTAGCTAAAATGTATGCAGCTATTAATAAGTTAGAACGGGGTATATCTTGTTTGTCGCAATATATAAATACGATAGAAGAAGGCAAAATAGAAAGTAGAGATTATGAACTTTTAGCCGTGTATTATCATGATTTATTTGTAAATAACGGTTATGATATTCAAAATCTCTTGGAATCAATGAATTGCTATTTTAGTGCTGAAGATTTAAATCCAACATCGCCAAATATAAAGAAAGCAATAGCTATGGAATTGTTCTTATATAATAAATTAGAGCAGTCAAAAGTTTATTGGTATGATTATTTTCAATTGGCTACGCCAACATATAATGATTTCTTTGACTATTCAATGTTTTGTCTAAAATTTAAAGATTTTGAGAGTTTTTATAAATATTATGATTTTAGATTTCCAAAAATAGAAAAAAAACTTCCTATTCCTATTGCCACCATAAAAGACAAATTATGGAAAGGTGAGGATATATCTGAAAAATCGCTTCTGGTTTTTTATGAACAAGGATTTGGAGATACTATTTTAACTTATGGCTATGTTTCAAGATTAGCAAAACTTGGTAAAAAAGTTACCTTTTTAGTTCAGGATCCGTTATATCTATTGCTAAAAGATAATGAATTTGGTGTTGAAGTTTTAAAACATACTTCTGTTGATATTAATCAATTAGATTTTGATTATTATCTCCCATCAATGTCAATAATGTCAGTATTAAAATTAGATGAAAACAATATTTCTCTTGGAGACGGATATATTAAAGCTGATAAAAATTTAGTAGAAGCGTTTAAAGCAAAATATTTTAATAATAACAAATTTAAAATAGGGATTTCGTATAAAGGTCATCCTGATGGCATTGATATGAGAAATATTCCTATAGAAGAATTTGCACCGTTGTGTGATTTGGAAAACACAGAACTTTGTTTACTTATGGTAGATATAACAGAAAGTGAATATGAATTTTGTCAAAAACATAATATAAAAATATTGAAGAAAGATTTAAATAATTTCGCGCAAACTGCGGCGGCAATAGAAAATCTGGATGTTGTGGTTACAAGTGATAATATTATATTAAATCTTGCAGGCGCATTAGGTAAAAAAACTTTCGGAATATTTAACTGGCATAATGATTACAGATGGTATGATTTAACAGGAGAAGATGTGGGTTGGTATACATCTGTTAAGCCTTTTGTAAATACATCAATGAATGATTGGCAAAGCTCTATGACCAGAGTTGTTGAAGAAATAAAACAACTCCAAGAGTAGAATTTATTTCTCAGCTTTCTAATCTTTTGATAATGGTCTTAAAACTGAAATTACGCTGTCTTGAACAAAATATTTTTTTGCAACTCTTTGAACATCTTCAACAGAAACTTTATTAATCAAATCAATAAATTCTTGTTGATAATCATATCCTAAATGCATAATTGCATAGTAAGCAAGTTGATTAGATTGTTGAATATTAGTTTCAGTAATAAATTGTTGCTTTCCAATGATATTATTTTTAGCATTTTTAAGTTCTGTTTCGCTAACAGGTTCATTTTGAAGTTTCGCAATTTCATCCATGAAACCGTCAAGAGAAATTTGAATGTTAGACGGCTCTGTCGCAATGTAAATACAGAAGTTACCGCAATCTTTGTACATTTCGTAAGAACTTCTTACGGTATAAGCCAACCCTTTTTTATCTCTTAAATTAACAAATAATCTTGAAGAAAGTCCACTTGAACCCAATATATTGTTAAAAACAACAAGCGGAGCATAATCTTCCGATTCATATCCCGGGACAAGCCATCCTTGATAAATTTGAGATTGTTTTGCATCTTTTTTTATAACATCTGAACGCTTAGATTCTGTTAAAACCGGTTTAGAAATTTCATTTTTCGTATTGCTGTCAAAAGGCATGTCTTTAAAATTATCAGTTATGCATTTTTGAACTTTTTCAAACGGAATATCTCCAACAATAGCCATAAATTTTTCGCCTGATGAAAGTATATGTTTGTATGAATTTACGACATCATCCTTAGTAATATTGTCGATATTTTCAAGAATTTTTGTTAAAGTATTTCCGTAATAATGACCGTCAAAAAGTGTTTTAATAAAATTATCCTGAGCTTTAATTCTTGCAGAATCTAAATCTGCAGTAATTTCTCCCTGCATTTTAACTTTTTCTTTATCAAAATCTGCAAATGTAGTGTTTTTAACAATATCAGCCAAAAGCTCTACCATTTGTTCGAAATCTTCATTTAAACAAATCATTCTCAATCTGAAATAATCTTGTTTTGAATCTGAATAAAATTCAATTGCATTTTCATCAAGTTCATTTGCTATTTGTTCTGCAGAACGATGAGTTGTTCCCTGAGAAAACAGTCTGTTTATAAGTGAATAAATTCCTGCGCATCTTTCAGGTTTATTAATTGCCATATTAAGAGTAATGGCTATTCTCGGAGTATTAGGGCTGTTTTTGTAAACAGCAGATAAATTGTTTTCTAAATCAAAAGTCTTAATCATAATAAAAATATAAAACCATAAAAATATTAAGTTTTCAACATTAAGAAAATATTAATATATTGAAAAAAAGTATGTTCGTGTTATGGTAGTAGTATTAGTAGACACAAAATATTGGTATATTTTCAAGAAGGAGAAAAATATGACAGAAAAACGTGTATACCTTTTTAGAGAAGGAAACGCAGACATGCGTAATCTATTAGGCGGTAAAGGTGCAAACTTAGCAGAAATGACAAACTTAGGTTTACCTGTTCCTCCTGGATTAACAATTACAACAGAAACTTGTATGGACTACATCAACCATGGCAACAAAATGCCTGAAGGTCTTATGGATGAAGTTAAACTTTATTTAAAAGACGTTGAAGAAGCAGCTGGCAAAAAATTCGGAGACAAAGAAAATCCGTTATTAGTATCAGTTCGTTCTGGTGCAAGAGTTTCAATGCCTGGTATGATGGAAACAATCTTAAACTTAGGTTTAAATGATGAAACTGTAGAAGCTATGATTAAATTAACTAACAATCCTAGATTCTGCTATGATTCATACAGAAGATTTTTAACAATGTTCGGTTCAGTAGCATGGGAAATGGACAGACAAAAATACTTTGAATCAGAAGTTGAAAAAGTTAAAGCAAGAGAAGGCGTAACTTCTGATACAGAAATTTCA
>CADCPD010000159.1 GCA_902803265.1 uncultured bacterium
ACAGGTAGAGTAGAACGTGGTATCGTTAAAGTTGGTGACGAAGTTGAAATCGTTGGTTTAGGCGAAACTAAGAAAACAACTGTAACAGGTGTTGAAATGTTCAGAAAATCATTAGACCAAGGTCAAGCTGGTGACAACATCGGTGCTTTATTAAGAGGTGTTGATAAAACTGATATTCAACGTGGTCAAGTATTGGCTAAACCTGGTACAATTCACCCACATACAAACTTCACAGCTAACGTTTACGTATTGAAAAAAGAAGAAGGCGGACGTCACACTCCATTCTTCCCTGGTTACAGACCTCAATTCTACATCAGAACAACTGACGTAACCGGTTCAATCAAATTCGACGGCGAAATGGTAATGCCTGGTGATAACGTTGTAATGGAAGTTGAATTAATCGCTCCAGTTGCTATCGAAGAAGGTATGAGATTCGCTATTCGTGAAGGCGGACGTACAGTTGGTGCCGGAGTTGTAGACAAAATTAAAGCTTAGTTTATAACTTTAGCAATATAAATTAAAAGACCTCTTAAAATATTTAAGAGGTCTTTTTGTACCTTAAATGGATTATTTTTTATTTTTCACTGGTTCTATTTTTTTTAAATTTATGATAACATATGATGTAGATAAGATATTGTAATTTTTTATTTTTAAATTATAATAAATTTAAAATAGAATATTTGGAGTAACGATGGCTAAAAAATTTAACGAAGATATGAATAAAAATATCATAGAAGCTTTACAAAAAGCTCAAGAGGACGAAGATTTAGAATTTGAAACCGAGGATATTTCAACAGAAGAAACGGAAGAAACTGAATTAGATTCTGTTAAAGATTTAATGGTTAATGATGTTTCTGAAGTAGAAAATATTGAAGCTCCTGAAATTAGTGAAGAAGATTTTTCAATGTTAAACGATACAACAGAAGAAGATATACAAACAATTGAAGAACCTGTTTCATTTGAAGATGATACTTTGACAACTCCTCAAGAAGAACCTGTTTATGAAGCTTCAGTTCCAAGTTATGAAAGTACTCATTATGAAGAGCCAAAATACGAGGAGCCTGTTTATGAGGCACCAAGATATGAAGAACCTTCATACGAAACTCCAAAATATGAAGAACCTGCTTATGAAGCACCAAGATATGAAAGTCACGTTGAAGAACCACGTTCATATGATCCGGATATGGCTCCACACGCAGTTGTTGAAAAATTAGCTGATGAATTGTATCAATTTGAAATACCATCAAATGTTGCTGTATTAAAAAAATTGATTTCTCAACTTCCATCAGGTGTTACTCGTCAAACAGGTGCACAAATTATTAAACAAACGATGGAAGCTCTTGGTATTTCTATGAAGAGCGTATTACAAGATGCTCAAGCTGTTCAAGATAAATTGAACAATTCTGCAAAAGAATGCCAAGCAACTATTCAAGAATATAAAAGACAGATTGCAACATTAGAAGAACAAGCAACAAGCTATAGAAAACAATATAATAACTTAAATGAATTAGTAAGTTTATTTATTCAACACTAATAATAAAAGTTACTAAATAATAAATAAAAAGACCGATTAAAATTTAATCGGTCTTTTTTATGTTTTATTCTTCTTTATTTTAAAAAGTATGAAACATCAACAGATGCATTCAATATAAGTTTGCCTGATTCAATAGGAGTTGAAGTATCTTCCATTGCGGATGCACCAAGAGCATTTGCGGAATAAACCTTTCTAAATGAGTTACCACCTTGCATAGAACAATTTGTATTTATAGATTTAACACCTTTTACGGATGCACCTGCCGGAGCAGCCAGTTTAGCAGCTCTATCTTTTGATTCTGCTACAAGTTCTGATAATAATGCTGTACAAGCTTTGTCATAATCAGAAACTTTAAAGCTTAGATTGCTTACTCTTGTTGCACCTTCTTTTACTGCTGCATCAACAATCTGTGATACGTTTTTCACGTTTCTTGTATAAACCGTTATTGTATTTATCGCTACATATTTGTCAAAAACTGTCTTTCCGTTTTTATATTCATTACGAGGAGAAAGATTGTAGTTAGAAGTTATTACATAATCTCCATTTTGTGAATTTATGATTGATTTAATCTTTTTTTGAACATTAATAGAAATTTTCTTATTTTCATCAGCAGCCACTTGAGATGATTTATCCGAAGTTTCAATACTTATAACTATTTCAGCTTTATCAGGACTAAGCTCTTTTGTTTTAGTAAGATAAACATTAATAAATCCGTCTTCAGCAAATGCAAAAGCTCCGGTCAACAAAACAACGGCAAACACAATCATGCCTGCAACAAAACTTTTTTTCATAAATATACTCCTTTTTTGGTTATTTTTTAATGTTTCTGCTAACCATAGAAATCATAACTCTATTGTTAGTTAGCAAACAAAAACTGATAAATATAATAAACCAAAGGAGTTCACCTTGCAAGAAATTGATTTCTGGAATTGCAAAAACAAAATTAGCAACAAAATTCCAGACAGCCATGAATAAAAATCCTGGGAACACAATAAAACCAACACCCAAACACATTACAATAAACATAAACACTAACAAACCCATGATACCGTTTACGTTAATTATTTTTATATTTTTATTCATAAAATCAATCCTTTTGTTCAA
>CADCPD010000160.1 GCA_902803265.1 uncultured bacterium
GTGCATTATTAATTGTTGATGCGGCTGAAGGTCCTATGCCTCAAACAAGATTTGTACTTTCAAAAGCATTAGAATTGGGTTTAAGAATTATTGTTGTAATAAATAAAATTGATAAACCGGCAGCAGAACCTGATTTGGCATTAGATAAAGTTTTTGATTTATTTACAGAATTAACCGATAACGATGATTTAATAGATTTTCCGGTAATTTATGCAAGCTCGCTTCAGGGTTTTGCAAAAAAAGAACTGGAAGATGAGAGTGATAATATTGCACCTTTGATGGATTGCATAATAGAAAACATTAAACATCCTGAAGGTGATGCGGCAGCTAATCTTCAATTCCACGTAACAACTCTTGACTACAATGATTATGTAGGAAGAATTGCTATCGGAAGAATAAAAAACGGTAAATTAAAATCTCAGGAAACGTTATCTTTAATAAAAGCAGATGGCACAATCCAAAGATGCAAGATCACAAAATTATTCGGTTTCCACGATTTAGGACGTGTAGAAATAGAAGAAGCATCAGCAGGTGATATTGTAGGTATCGCAGGATTTAGCGATGTTCAGATAGGTGAAACAATTTCATCTCTTGAAAATCCTGAAGCACTACCTTTAATTCACATTGATGAACCTACATTACAAATGAACTTTTCTGTAAATGACAGCCCTTACGCAGGACAAGAAGGAAAATTTGTAACATCTAGACAATTAAGAAAAAGATTGTACGATGAACTTGAAAAGAATGTAAGTTTAAGAGTTGAAGATACTGATAATACCGATAGATTTATAGTATCAGGCAGAGGCGAACTTCATTTAAGTATTCTTATAGAAACAATGCGTCGTGAAGGATTTGAATTCCAAGTTTCAAAACCTGAAGTAATCTATAAAACTATAAACGGCGAACAAATGGAACCTTATGAAAACTTATTCCTTGATGTACCTGACGAATGCACAGGAACATGTATTGAAAGATTAGCCGGAAGAAAAGCAAAAATGATTGATATGCAATCAACAGGGACTCGTTCAAAATTAGAATTCGTAATTCCTGCGAGAGGTTTAATCGGATTTAAGGGTGAATTTATAAGATTAACCAGAGGCGAAGGCATTATGTATCATACATTTAATAAGTATGATGTACTAGCGGGCGATATACCAAAACAAAGAATGGGTTCATTGATAGCTTTTGAACAGGGTGAAGCTGTACCTTATGCTTTGGCACAATTTGAAGACAGAGGAACATTCTTTATAACTCCAAAAACAAAAGTTTATAAAGGAATGATAGTGGGCGAAGGTAACAGAGCTCAAGACGTTGCCGTTAATGTTTGCAAAACAAAAAAACTAACCAATATGAGAACTTCAACAGCAGATGTTATGGTAACATTGAAAGCTCCAAAAATTCTTTCACTTGAAGAAGCTATTGACTATATCGCAGATGACGAATTGTGTGAAATTACTCCTGAAAGTGTAAGAATGAGAAAAGCAGATTTAACAAGAACAAGATTTAATTAGGATAAAAATGGCAAAAACAGTCAGAGTATGTCATTATAAAAAACTAAAAATAAAACTCAACGGTGATGTTTATCCTTGCTGTACATCATACCCACATACAAAATTGGGGAATATTTTTGATGAAGATATTTATGACAAAATTGAAAACTCTGATGTAATCTGCGAATGTCCTATGTTTAAATCCATAAAAAGAACCCCTGAGGACAAAATAGATTTAGATTATATTCATTACGAAACTTCTAATATTTGCCAGGCAACTTGTGTATGCTGTACTCAAAGCAAAAATAAAATGCCTAATGAAAATTCTCACCTTTCAAAGATAAAAGAAATAATCGAATATTATAAACCCAAAAATATTATCGCTATTGGTGGAGAAATTTTAGTTCAGGATAAAGCTTTCAACGATTTATTTGATTTAAAACAAAAATATCCTGAAATGAAAATTTCAACAATAACAAATCTATGTGTCGGTAAAGAAAGACTTAGAAAAGCAGAAGAAATTTTTGATAAAATGACAGTTTCTATGCTTGGATTTACCGAATTAACTTATAAAAATGAGATGGGGCTGGATTTTAATAAAACAATGGATAATTTTATGGACTTATATAAAAATAAAAAAGTAAAATTATCTCCGAAATATTTGGCTATGCCTACAAATTTATTTGAAATAATCCCGTTTTTTAATTGGGCAGTTAATTTAGATGTTGAAAAAATATATCTGCATTGCATCATTGAACTTGAACATATTGCAAACTTTAATACTAGATTTTTGTATTGGACAAAAACCTTTGAAAAAGTAGAAAAACAAATAAAAGATATTTTTGAAAAAAATCAAGAACTATTAATTTCAAAAAATAAACATTTTATATCAATTCATAAAAATCTGGCTGAAAAACTAAATATTTCTCAAGAATATATTGATAGCTTAAATTTAAACAATATTGTGAAAATTACTGTATAATATTTGCGTTTTAAAATCCAATATGAGATAATAAAGAAAAATTGGGAGGGATTTATGACTATTGAAGTAAAACCATTAGATGCTATTGTTTATAATCAAGAAAAAGTAAATATGACAGATGTTATAGCACCGCCTTATGATGTAATTTCTGATGATTACAGGGATGAACTAGAAAAAAGAAGTGCATATAATTTTGTAAAACTGATTTTAGCAAATAATAACACTGACGTTAATGACGAAAACAACCGATACAATGAAGCTTATAAAAATTATCAAAAATGGCTTGAAGAAGGAATTTTAGTAAAAACAGAAAAGCCTTGTATTTTATATGTAATTCAAAATTACGAAAAAAATGGTAAGAAAATTACCAGAAAAGGTTTTATCGCAAGAAACAGAATAGAAGATTTTGCTAGCAAAAACATATTACCGCACGAATATACAATGGGCGGGCCAAAAGAAGACCGCTTAAATTTGACAAAAAAATGCAAAGCTAATTTTTCACAAGTATTTTTAGTATATTCTGACCCTAAAAAACAAATAGAAAATGCAATTGATTACTCTCAAAAGCCTTTTATTGACGTAACAGATGATTTAGGTGTTCAAAATATTGTGTACAAAATTGATGACGAGAAAACAATTGAGTTAATAGAAAAAGTATTGAGCGATAAAACATGCCTGATAGCTGACGGACATCACAGATATGAAACGGCAATGAATTATAGAAATTTTATTAATTCATCAGATAATAATGATTCTACAAAATACGTTATGAGTTATTTTACAAACATGGAAGATGATTTATTAATTTTTCCTACTCACAGAATATTAACAAAATGGGTTGAACCTTACGTATTACTGGAAAAAGTAAAAAAATACTTTGATGTAGAAGATTACACCTTTGACGGCACAAATAAAAAAGAAGTTAAAGCCAAATTTTTACAAGCAATAGAAGATTCATCAAAAGAACGAATTTCAATGGGCTTGTATATGAAAAATGTTAATAAATTCTATCTTCTAAAATTAAGAGAAAATGTAGATAAAATTCTTGATGAATATAAAGTTCCTGAAGTATTAAAAACTCTTGATTTAATAGTATTACACAAAGTAATAATTTCAAAAGAATTAGAATACTCTCAAGAAGAACAAATGGCGCAAGACGGAATTTTATACATAAAACAAGAATCAGAAGCTTTTGATATGATAGATTTAGGGAAAGCGGAAGCCTCATTCATCATGGCATACCCAAAAATTCAAGATATAAAAAGAATTTCTGAAGCAGGAGAAAGAATGCCTCAAAAATCAACATATTTCTATCCTAAATTACTTTCGGGAATAGTAATAAATCCTCTTGATTAAAACATAAAATTAAACAATATAAAAAAGACCTGATTAAAAAAAATCAGGTCTTTTTATGTTGGTAATTGTTACTTATTCGTATTCTTCATTCAAACCATTTATCGAGTTTTCTATTGTTTTATTGGCAGAATTTTCAATTTTTTCTGCAGTATTTTTTATGCATTCAGCAGTATTCTTTTTGGTTTTTAAATAATGTCTTTTTATTTTTCTACCTGTTTCTTTTGTTTTTTCACCGGCATTTATTGTAGCATCTTTTGCTCTTTCGTAAGCATCAGCAGTAGCATCTTTAACATCAAGTGCCGTGTCTTTAGTAGCTTCATACGCATTTAGTGTGTAATCTTTTGCCTTGTTGCCTGCTTCTTTTGTCTTTTCACTAGCCTTTATTGTAGCATCTTTTGTTTTTTCATACGCTTCAACAGTAGCATCTTTAACATCAAGTGCCGTGTCTTTAGTAGCTTCGTACGCATTTAGGGTATAATCTTTTGCTTTATTACCTGCTTCTTTAGTCCTTTCATAGGCATTTACACTAGCATCTTTAACTTTTGTTCCTGTTTCTTTTGTCTTTTCTATTACTTGTTCCGTTTTTGTTTGGTCAACATAATAATATTCAGTTTCCGCCATTGTTTTTAAATTAGCAACCAACAAACAAGTAATAATAATTAAAATTTGTCGTTTCATATTTACCCTTTCATTATTTAAAAATCTATTAAATCTTTAATAACTTCACTTGCAATAATCAACCCCATAACAGACGGACAAAAGGCATTACTTGCAGGAATAGTGTGTTTTATAGTTTTTTCTTCAGTTTTATTATCATTTTTTATAGGAAGTTCTGTAGAATATACAACTTTAACATTTTTTATTTTTCTTTTCTTTAATTCTTGCCTCATAACTCTTGCAAGGGGACAAACAGTTGTTTGTGAAATATCCGATACAACAAATTTTGTTGGGTTCATTTTATTTCCCGCACCCATTGCACAAATTATTGGAGTACCACACTTTTTAGTTTCTTCAATAAGAGATATTTTGCCAACAACAGTATCTATTGCATCTACGACATAATCATATTTTGTAAAATCAAATTCATCCTTTGTTTCATGGGTATAAAACATAGTATATTTTGTTACTTTTACTTTTGGATTTATATCTTTTATTCTTTCTTCGGCAACGTCAGTTTTAAATTTATCTATTGTAGAATGTGTTGCATAAATTTGTCTATTCAAATTTGTAATACAAATTTTATCATTATCAATTATATCAATAGCGCCCAAGCCGCTTCTTACAAGAGCTTCTACAACATAACCTCCGACACCGCCAAGACCGAATACAGCAACTCTTGAGTTTTGAAGCTTTTCTACAGATTCTTCACCTAATAAAAGTTCTGTCCTAGAAAATTGATTTACCATACATATATTTTATACCAAAACAGTTAATCATGGAAAATATAGCATTTTGTTGAAAATTTTTTATGTATTATTTATTATTTTATACACAGATAAAGGAGAAAATTTATGCTAGATATAGAATTACAAGGGTTGGATAAAGAAGGAAACGAAAAAACATATAAATTAGTGGATTTTA
>CADCPD010000161.1 GCA_902803265.1 uncultured bacterium
CTGTTGCAATTTGATTACCATCTTCATTACGTTTTGTATTAATGTCAGAAATCTTATTACCGTCAGCATCAAATACCGTAGTCGTTTCACCTATATTATTACCTTTTGCATCAAAATGAACAGTAGTTTCTGTTTTACTTACAACATTTCCTTCTTCGTCATATTCGGTTGCTATTGTAGATGAACTTACTTTTACACCGTTTTCATCAAAGTTATCAGTAGTTTTTGAGACTTCAGCACCCCTATCATCAAATTCAACTTCATAGTGACTGCGTTCTTTTACGCTACCATCTGCTTTGTAATGAACGGTATCACCGCTTGAAATTGCAGCATTTTCATTGTAGTTGACAGTTTCTTCATACAGTACATTATCTTCTGTATCACGTATTGTTGATTTTCCTTTAAGAATATTTCCGTTATCATCTTTCCAAGTTTCAAAAGTTTCTTTACTTTGTAATTCACCATTTGAATCATACATGTAGAAAGTTTTACCAGACGTAACTTCTACACCATCTTTGTTTGCAGTTGAATAGTTTTCAGATATCACTTTACCATTTTCATCACATTCTGATTTCATGGTTGATGTAGATATAACATTACCATCTGCATCGTATTCAACTGCTGTTTGAGATTCTAATTGTCCATCTTCACGAAATACCTGTTTGAATTCAGTAGAACCTGTTTTATTTCCGGCTTCGTCAAAAAATACCGTTTTTTCATAAGCGTTACGCCATTCAGAATCATATTCTTTATTAGTTTCAGAGACTTTTACACCAGATTCATTGTATCTAACTTCTGTTTCTGACACAGGACGTCCTGACTCATTTGTCACTACTGTAAATTCACTAGAACCTGTCTTATTGCCTGCTTTATCAAAATATTCAATAGTTCCATGTTTAGCAATACCACTATTTGAATCAATGTCATCAACTATTCGTTTTGATCTAATATTACCAGCTTCATCTCTGTCAAAAGAAACTGATTTTCTACTTGACACAGTACCGTCGTTATTATACTCAACAATTTGTCCGCCGACTTCTTTGCCGTTTACGTCATAATGAGTATTTGTTTCAGCAGCAACCGAACCATCTTCATTATATTTATATTCTGATTTACTTGAACCGGTTAATTTACCATCCTCATAAAAGTCTCTTGTTCGAGATAAAGTACGAGTTGTAAAACCATTTTCTGTAGCAATTGTTTCAAGTTGATCTACAGTAACTCCTGTCTTATTACCTTTTTTATTATATGTAGTATAAGTTGCAGATGCTACATCCCCAGATTCATCATAAGCATATTCAGTTTTACGTGAACCAACTTTCGATTTATTTTTATCTAACTCAACAGAAGTTTTACTTGAAACCTTGCCGTTTTCATCATATTCATAGTTATTTACGAGATATCCTGTCGGTTTACCATTATCGTAGTTAACAATTTCTTCAGATGATACATTACCTTTTTTATCTAAAGCTCTTGTTATTTCAGAAGCTACACTACCATCTTTACCGTACTGAATATTCTTTTCAGAGACAGTATTTCCTTCAGCATCTTTTAATAAAATAGTTTCCCCTATTTTATTTCCCTCATCATCATACATTACATTCGTTACATTTTCCGTAACGCTACTTTCAGTAGATGAATTTGCACCATGGGTTGATTCATAGTTACCTATTTCTTTTTCTAAAGCACTAATCTCTGCGGAAATTGAAGCAATTTGCCCTTCCATCTTTTTAATATCACTCATAAACTGAGTATACGAATAATTAGGGCCCATCTTTTTATGTAAATTTTGGATTTCTTCTACAAGTTTATCTCTTTCTGCACGTTTTTCCTCTAATTCGGCTTTTTTAGCCTGAATATCTATATCGCCATCAACTGCACCATTGGTAGATGAAGAAGTATTAGATTCATTTGCAGCTCCAGCTTTTTCAATTTCTGATTGATATTTTTCAACCATATTAACCCACATGTCAGCCATCAAACTTGGGACATCAGAACATTGCAAAATTCTATTTAAGAACGAAACAATAGTTTTCATTTCGCTAACATCTTTTGGATGATACATATCAGAAACTAAGCCATTTAATTCTTCCAATAATGACTTATAACTACGGTCTGTTTTTATAAATTCATCGCCTAAATCCTCCTTACGAACAAGAGGCTCTTTTAGTTTAATCTTAGGTGTTTCCCTGTTTTCTTCATCAACGAATTCAAGCTTTTTTGGGGCACAAGTATATTGACCAAAATGTATAGACATAGTTATTCTCCTTACTATAAAAACCTTAATACCATGTTTAACGGTTTTTTTGGGCAAAAGTTTAGAAAAAATTTGTATTTTTTTTTAAACTTTTACAATTATTAACAAATCTTTTTTAATAAAAACTCATGTATATCATAACGACTAAATCATCCTTTTTAACTAACAAATAATTTTCGTTTAAAAATACACAAAAACTATATCTTAGCCCCGCCGTCAACAATTTTTTTCAAGGCTTCTTTACTTCCTTCGGAATTTTTTGCCAAATCTACAACAAAATTTATCGCATCAGTATCCCTTGCGATAGCCTCTTTTAAAGCTACAATTTCTTCCATTTTTAATTTGCTTACGTCTTTATCATGTTTTAAATATTTTTTAAATATTTTTTGAGCTTTTTTATCAAAACCCGGAAGATTTAATTTCTTCGCATACCATTTATGAAATTGGTGTATCAACGAATAAGGCTCTACATTTTTATCTTCTACTACAAAAATATCTTCAGATTTAAAAGAAAATTTCTTTTCTAAAATCAGATTTAATATAAAAGCTTTAAAGCCATCTATTGCAGTTAAAAAGCCTTTTTCTTCTCCTAAGAACTTTAATATGGGTTCTGCAAATTTTAAGTTATAAACTTTCGTTCCTTCAAGCTCTATATATCCTAAAATTTTATCAACATCATTATTGAATTCTCTTAAAATCAATGTCACTTCGTCTTTTAATTTCTGTTTATTTTTTTCTGTCTCAGAATTAAAATTTACAGTATAATCCTTAGTCAAAACTGTTTTAGAAGTCGAGTTTGTAAAGGTTGTGCCCATTGCACCTTTCAATTTTAAACTCAAAATCTTTTCCTGAATTGAAAGAATAAAAAGCGATATTTTCTTAAAAAGTTTATGCATAAAATCTTATTATCCTTGTCAATTTATTATAAAACATTTTTTCTCAAGAATACAACTATTTACAATTTATTTAGGTAATATAAAGGATATGACTGAACCTTTATCAGGTTTGGATTTTACACAAATTTTTCCACCATGAGCTTCTATTATTTGTTTTGATATAAAAAGTCCCAGTCCTGTACCTAAACGTTTTTGAAACTTTGAAAGAGTTAAATCTTTATTAAAAATGTCAGCCTTATTTTTTAAAGATATGCCAACTCCAAAATCTGCAACAGAAAACCTTATGTATTTCTTTGTTTCAGTTATTTTTAAAATAATTTTTTCTTTTGTAAAATCTGCAGCATTCGATAATAAATTAGTTAAAACTCTCTTTATTTCAATATAATCAAATTTTTGAACATCAGTTTTTATTTCATTTACAAATTTTACTTCAACATTTTTCTCATCAGTTAAAAATTTAACGCAATTTATAGCATCTGCGGCAACTTCACTTACAATATTCTGCTTTATACAAAGATTTTGATGCTGCATATCAATTTGGTATTTTGTCAGCATATTATCAACAAGTAATTTCAAATACTTTGCAGAACCCAGAATATCAGTTATTAATTCGTTTAAATCTTCAGACAAATAATTGGTTTTTAATAAATATTCGGTTGCCAAAATTTGTGCATTAATCGGTGTTTTTAAATCATGCACAGCCATAGCGAAATATGTTTCTAAAGATAACTCTTCACTTTTTATCTGCATAAATTTATTTTATGAAATTAAGTAAAATAGGGGAATTAGCCGAAAGACTAATAATTATTCCTTTACAGCTCCTTTTACCAAATCATTAATAAAATATTTTCTTCCGAGTAAAAATACACAAATAACAGGAATAACACAAATAACAGCACATGCCAACAATTCACCCCAAAGAGTAATTTCTCTGAAGCTTCCCTTAAATATAGCAAAACCAACAGGTAAAGTTCTCATTGCCTCATCATTTGTAACAATCAATGGCCACATAAAGCTGTTCCAGTTTGCAACAAAAGTAAAAATTGCCAAAGTAATTACAGCGGGCATAGCTAAGGGTAAACAAATTTTGAAAAATGTTTGAAATAAATTACATCCATCAAGAAGCGAAGATTCTTCAAGGTCTTTTGGTAATCCCAAAAAGAACTGCCTCATCATAAATACACCAAAGCCACCAAATAATGCAGGTATAATTAATGCACCATAAGTATTGACAAGGTGCAATTCTCTCATAAGAAAAAATAACGGCACAATGTTAACTTGAGGAGGCACCATCATCGTTAATAAGATAACAAAAAACAAAATATTTTTACCTTTAAATTCAAATCTTGCAAAAGCATATCCAGCTAAAGCAGAAATTATAACCTGTCCAATCGTTGAACAAACCGCGACGACTAGAGAATTAAAAAAATATCTTGCGACAGGCATCGAAATAAAAACATTTTTATAATTATCCATACTCAAATTTGTAAAAATTTGATGAGAAAATATTTCTGAATTAGGTATAAATGACAAATAAACCATAACAATAAAAGGAAATAGCATAGAAATTGCAAGCAAAAATAAAACTATATTTGAAAATAAAATTACACATTTTCTCATGTTGCTAGTATAACACAGTTTTGAGCTAACTAAGAGTTAATTGTAAATTAGTGTAAAACTTACTTATAAAATGGCTTTATAATCATTTTTAGGGTATAATAAATTATATACATTTGTTTTGAGTATAGATTTAGGGATAAAGTTGAAAATAGTTGGGATATATAAAAAATTAGGAATACTTTGCTTGCTTTTAGGCTTGATTATATTTTCAAATCAACCTGCAAACGCTATTGAAGACAAATCTTATACACAAAACAATCAAAAATCAACTGCCAGCCAAGAAACTAAATTTATCAAAGATATTGAAATCACAGGAACAAATGCTATTAACCCCGAATACGTTTACGGATTACTTGATATACAAACTGGTGATGAATACAGCGTAAGCGCTATCCAAAGAAACCTTAAGAATATATATGCTACAGGTTATTTTACAGAAAGAATGAAAGCTATTCCTATCGCAAATTCAGACAATACAATAACTGTAAAAATAATACTTGAAGAAAATGTTCCGGTTACAGACTTCTTAATTGAAGGGAACTCGGTAATTCCGACTGAAGAAATTTTAAAATTCTTATTACCACTAAAAGGACAACCCCAAAATTATGCTCAACTAAATGAAACAATTGAAAAAATCCAAAACTATTATGCTGAAAAAGGCTATATTTTAGCCAGAATAAGCTCTCTAACAGATGATCCTGACGGTACCCTAAATATTCAAATTTCTCAAGGTCAAATTAACAAAATACTTATTTCAGGTAACAGAAAAACAAAAGACTATATTATCGAAAGAAATATTTTGTCTGAACCCGGAATGGTTTACAATGAAAATCTCATCAAGGCTGATTTGGTGAGATTGTACTCTACTCAAGCATTCAAAGATGTAAATCGAGATATTGAACAAAGTAAAGACAACCCTGACAAGTATGATGTTACAATAACCGTTGATGAACAAAGAACAGCACAAATTTCAGTTGGCGGCGGTTTAGACAGTGCGACAGGGATTTTTGGGTCTGTAGGTATCAGTGACAACAACTTCAGAGGCTTAAATCAAAGAGTTGGTCTTAATTTTATGCTAGGTTCCGGTGTAATTCTTAATGATTCTTCTATCGAAAACCATATGAACATACAAGCAGAACTTAGTTTCTTTGAACCATATTTTCTAAATGCTGATACATCACTTATGAGTAAGCTTTTCTTTAGAGATTTTGGTTCTTATCAAGTACCGTTGGCTATTGAACAAAGATTTGGTATACAAGGAACTGCAGCACACGTATGGAAAACAAACAAATACTTAACAACAACTTTTACGGCAGGACTTGAACAAGTAAATGTAAAAGAAGGTGATTTTGCAAAGATTTCCGCATTATATAAAGCTAACAACATCCCTATATCACAAAGAGCAAAACAACTTGATGGAGGTTTATTCTTAACTCTTGCACCGGGTCTTACTTTTGACACAAGAGATAGCTCTATAAACCCAAGAAACGGAATGCTTGCAAATATAAAATTTGAAGAAAATCTCGGACTTACAGGAAATACTCATGGAAAATTAACAGGTATGGTAAAACAATACACTCCTATAGCTAGCAAATCCGTATTTTCTTTAACAGCAAAGGCTGGCGGAAATATCCATGGAGATATGCCTGAAGTTATGGCATACAGATTGGGCGGACCTTATACAATAAGAGGTTACAAAATGAGCGGCGTTGGTACCGGTAATGCTTTTGTTATGGGTAGCGCAGA
>CADCPD010000162.1 GCA_902803265.1 uncultured bacterium
ATCTCTGAATACATAAGGAATAATAGAAAAAGACAAAAACCAAAGAGCTTCTGTTACCATAAATGTAGCTTTAGAATCAAAAGCTCCTCTTTGGAATACAAGAGCAACAGCATCCTGTCCAACACAAATTATTCCGATAATAACAGGAATTGCAGCTAAAAATAATACCCCTACGCCTTTATTAAAATATTTTTTTATTTCTTCCCATTCTTTTTGAGCAACAAGTTTTGAAAAAACTGGAAATAGCGGAACTAAAAAAGCTGTAACTAAAATTCCTACAGGAAATTGAAAAATTCTGTTTGCAAAGCCTATCGCCGTCCAAGCTCCTTCTTCCAAAATTGAAGCAAAAAACATGTCCACATAAATATGAATTTGACCTACAGTAGAACTTAATACAGCAGGAAATAGTAATTCTAATATTGTTTTAAAATCAGGATTATTTAAAAAGTTAAAATTAGGTTTAAAATTAAATCCTATTTTTATAACTTTTGGCAATTGCAACAATAATTGACAACATGCACCCAGCATTGTAGCTCCTGCAAGAACATAACCTGTTTTATCTCCGCCGGTTATCATTAATGCTCCAATAATAACCAAACTAACCATCATCGGAGAAATATTCGGAATTAAAAATTCATTATACGTAACCAAAATTCCGTACATTATGCCGACAAGACCACCGATTAAAATAGTAGGAGCCATTATTTGCAAATGTTTTGCCGCAAGTGAAATCAAATGAGCATTGTTTTCACCGGAAATAATAATAGACATAATTTGATTTGCAAAAACAAAAAACAGTACAGCCAAAACAAAGAAAAATACAAAACTTGCCGTTACAAAAGTACTGAATAATTTTTTTGCATTCTCAGGAGCTTTAACATTAAAATCAGGGATGATTTTTGAAAATACAGCAACTGTTGCACTATGAAACGGGCCGCCAACTCCGCCTAATAAAATAACAGCAAGAGCAGGAATTTGATAAGCATAAAAATATGCATCCGAAACCGTCGTTGCACCATAAAAGTTTGCAACAATAATATCTCTTATAAAACCTAATGCTTTACTAAAAATTGTTACAACAGCAATTATCCAAGCTGCTTTCAATATTGTTGTTGAATTGGTTTTAGATGTTACACTTGTCATTATTCGTCTTCACCCGTTAATTCTACATACAATCTTACAGCTTTATTTTTCCCTTCATCATTTGGATAAGAGAATGTTATTTCATTTTCACCCTTTTTAATATATTTTGAAATATCAACAGCATCATACTTATGAGAAGGAAGTATATGCTTTTCCAATAAAATCAAAATTTCTTTATTATTTATTTTTACCAGAATTTTACCAATCTGAAATTTATTATTTATAACTAATCTGGCATTTTTTTGAGTTGTAAAAAATTTCTGAGTTACGATATTTTGTTCTTCATTATCAGAAATAATAACAGGAATTGTACCTAGCGAGATATCGGTGTAATAGTGCTTTAGAATTTTTGAATATGGCATTTTTAATTCAGTTGCCATATAACCAGCACCCCATTGGCTCATTCCGACACCATGCCCATAACCGCCGCCATAAGCTATTATTTTTTCAAGTTTTTTAGAGGTAAACAAACCGTCTGTATATTCTTTTTCAAAATAAACATTTGCAGAAGGCAAAGCCTTTCCATCTTTTGTAAATATTCTTCTTATAACTAATTCCTTAGATACAGTATATTTGTTATTTTCAAACTCAAGTTCAAGTTCTAAAATTTTACCCGATTTACCATGTTTTTTTACAATAATATCTTTCAAATTTTTTGGATCTGTTTCATGTTTATGTTCAGGAATAACAGCCCAAGCATTTGCAGATTTTGCAATATTTTTTACTAAAATATCCTCTAGTTCATCTTTATCCCATTCTCTTTGCCAACGATAATATGGAGATTTAACATCATAAGTATTTTCGGGTTTTGTTGAGTAAAACTCTTTAACATCATCCTGAGTTCTTAAAGGTTTTTGATTTTTATCATCCGGAACCGCAGCAAGATAAGGTTTGGTAAGTTTTTTACCATCACCGTATACATTATCAAAATATTCTGTATAACCACCGGCTGTTGATGAATACTGCGCTAAAATTAAGTCCCAGTCATAAAGAGCAACTATACCGTCAGTTTCAGCTATAGCCTGATTAGAAAGTGCTTTTTCTGTACCTGCACCATAATATACCTGACTTGCGACAGTATCTGAAAGATCAAATTCTGTATATGCCTTTGTTCTAGGAGATAGTGCATAATTTCTTGCTGCAACTGTTTGTGCTTTTAGTGCTTGCAAACCGAAATAACATGGCATTTCATTAGGCACAACACCCCTTAAATATTCTTCTACATCAATTACATTTACTAAATAAAAAATATCTTTTTTATTTTCTGATTTTGTTATTCGAAATTTACCCCTATAAAAAGCCTGTTTCCCTGCTCTTTTTAGATTGTATACGCCCAATAATCCTGTAGGAGAATCAATTATAATATCATTTTCAATTTCTATCGGCTTTTTTAAATCTTCTGCTTGAATTTTAAAAATATTATCATTTATTGTAATTTGAATATTTTTATCTTTGTCCGTTGAGAGTAATTTTTCACCGGTAACAGCGTCATAAATATCAACTTTACTTAACGCAAATACAGTTATATCAGAATAAGCAAAATTTGACATGGTTTGGTTGCTGATTGCAACACGAACATCTTGAGCATTTACATTAAAATAAAAACCCGAAAATATAAATATCAAAAATATAATAAAAATTCTTACGAATTTTTTAACTCCCAAACTGTTCCCTCTTTCGAATCTTTTAATACAATGCCAACTTCATCACAGGCAAAACGAATTTTGTCTGCCACATCCCAATTCTTTTCATCTCTGGCTTTTTTTCTAAATGCTATTAATTCATCTATAGAAGCAATATTTTCGCCTAATTTAGAAGAAATCATCGAAACTTTTTCCGCTAATTCTTCCTCAGTCAAAGATGTTTTAGTCATATTAAAACCTAACGTTTCAGCTAATTTAACCAATAAAGTATAAGCATACGGAACATCTTTATTAGCTTTATTTACCAAATCAAACAGAACAGCCAAAGCCTTTGATGTGTTTAAATCATCATCCATAGCTTCAACAAATTGTTTATATTCATCAAATTGTGTTAAATCCAAAGTTTCATCAATTTTTGTAGATTTTGCATTCATTAATCTTTTAACACCGTTTGCAGCTGAAGTTAGAACTTCATCAGAAAACTCAACAGGCATTCTGTAATGATTTGTCAAAATAAATAGTCTTAAAGTATTTGCATCATATGATTTTAACAATTCATCAATAGTCAAAAAGTTATTCAATGATTTTGACATTTTTTCATTATTAATAGTAACAAAGCCATTATGAAGCCAATAATTAACAAACTTACAGCCATTTGCACATTCTGATTGAGCTATTTCATTTTCATGGTGAGGGAAAATTAAGTCAGCTCCACCGGCGTGAATATCAATAGTTTTACCTAAATATTTTCTGCTCATTGCAGAACATTCAATATGCCAACCTGGACGACCGATACCCCAAGGTGATTTATAACCGAATTTTTCATCTTTTTTCCAAAGTGCAAAATCAAGAGGATCTTCTTTTAAATCCCCGACTTCTACTCTCGCACCACTTTCTAATTGGTCAATAGGCTGTTTTGAAAGCATACCGTAATTTTTAAACTTTTTAACTCTAAAATATACATCGCCGTTGCTTTCATATGCATAGCCATTGTTAATTAAATCTTTAACCATAGAAATCATTTCACCCAAAGTTTTTGTAGCAAATGGTTCAATATCTGGTTTTAATGTATTTAAAGCTTTCATACTGTTTTCAAAAGCTTTATACCAATATTTAGAAACTTCTTCAGGAGTTTTGTTTTCACGTTCTGCTTTTTTCAAAATTTTGTCATCAACATCAGTAACGTTTCGACAATATGTAACATCATAACCTTTAAATTTAAGATATCTGTATAAAACATCCCATGTTATGTAGCATCTTGCATGTCCCAAATGCGCATTATCATAAACCGTTGGTCCGCAAACGTACATTCTTACTTTATTTGGTTCTATCGTGTTAAATTCTTCTGTTTTATCTGTAAACGAGTTATGAATTTTCATTTTTTACATCCTTTTTTCTTTATTTTACAACAAACAAAGAAAATATAATGCCCTACTCGGTTACTACAGATAAATTCATAAATTCTATATCATCATAATCAATATGTGACATTTCCATCAAATTATGACCTGTTTTGATAGTTAATTCATTTTTACCATTATTAACATATCTTGATGGAATTTTAATACGCTGATTATCACCGTTTAAGTGAATTTCCGAAATTTTTGTTCCATTGACGTAAACTTCAGCAGGAGAAGAATAAGCCGTCTTAATTCTATTTTGTCCCACTTTTTGTGCAATCAAAGTATCAAGACCAATTATAGAACCTATTAATAAATATATATTTTGATTTGAAGAAGTTTTTTGAATTGTAAACGGTTTTGAATAAGAACTTCCTTTTGATTGAATTTTAAATTCAGAAGAGTTTGCAGAATTATCAGAATATGCATTATCGCCTAAATGACAAATATCCGAATCAATAACAATGTCTAACGGCTTTGATTTATCAATATTTAATTTTATAGGATTAAGTGTTAAATTTGAATTAAGAGTTAAAGAAAAAGGTCTGTAACCTTCTTTTTCTACCGCAAGAATTGAATTGTTCTTAACTTTTGTATCCAATGTAAAATAACCGTTCGCATCAGTATAAGTTGTATAATTTTCTTTAGGCAAAATTACTTTTGCGTAAGGAACAGGTAAATTCGTTGCAGAATCAAATATTTGATTTTTAATGGGTTCTGCCTTGATACGATCTGTCGAAACACCACCTTCAAGAGTTTGAGCATGAACAGAAATATATGAACAAATAAGCATTATAAGCGCCAGATAAAATAATTTACGCATAAAACCTCCTCTTTGTAAGATAACTATAAAATTTTTTAGGTAAGGTTTTAAGAGAAAAAAGTTTTATAAGAGAGCATAAAAAAGAAAATAAATAAATGATATTTGAAATTTGAAAATTTTTTGGTATTATTAAAATACAAAATGTTTATGCTGATGTGATGGCTAGGCGACCGAGAGGCTCACACGAAGTGGGATAGTGAGGAAAGCCGAGTTAGATTTAACCAATTCCATCACTGAAGCTCATAAAACTGACAATTTAATAATTTACATGCCGATGTGATGGCTAGGCG
>CADCPD010000163.1 GCA_902803265.1 uncultured bacterium
GATACGTTTAATAGAGATGAGGCATTTTATTATGCAAAAGCTCTTCTTGATGGGGCTAAAAGTTCACACATCGTTACAATAAATCCGGAAATCATTGAAACCGCAAAAACAAATTCTCATCTTGAAAGAATTTTAAAAGACGCTGAACTTGTTGTTGCAGACGGTATTGGCATAAAATTAGGATTACTTATTAAAGGCAAAAAGGTAGATAGAATAGCGGGAATCGACTTTGCTAAAAAATTAGTGGGAGAAGCAGCTAAAACAGGTATTCCAATAGCTCTTGTAGGCGCAAAACAGGAAGTTATTGAAAAAGTATCTGAAAAATTAATGAATCAACATCCAGATTTAAATATTGCGTATATGCATAATGGTTATTTTGATAATAATGAAGAAATTATTAATGAATTAAAAGAAAAATCGCCAAAACTATTACTTGTTGCAATGGGTGCACCAAAGCAAGAAGAATTTATCTATCAAGCAAAAAACATTTTACCGTCAACTTTGATGATAGGAATAGGTGGAAGTTTTGATGTTTGGGCAGGCAATGTTAAAAGAGCACCTAAAATTTTGCAAAAAATAGGTCTTGAATGGCTTTACAGAACAATAAAACAACCTGAAAGATTTAAACGAATCTTTCCAACACTACCAAAATTTATTTGTAGTATAATTGAAGAACAATATTTAAAAAAAGGGGTTTAATATGTTAGAAGAAAAAGAAATTAACGAATTAAAAGACTTGTGTAAACAAACAAGAAGAAATATCGTAAAAATGGTAAACCACTCTAAATCAGGACACTGCGGCGGTGCTTTATCTGCAGTTGAAATTTTAACAACTTTATATCAAAAAGTTATGAATGTTACTCCTGAATGGAAAGAAGACAGAGACAGATTTATTCTTTCAAAAGGTCATGCTTCTGCAGTTTTATATTCAGTATTGTCACAAAAAGGATTTTTCCCTGCTGAAGAATTAATGACATTCAGAATTTTTGGTTCAAGATTACAAGGTCATCCAAATACACATTTACCGGGTGTTGAAGTTGCAACAGGTTCATTAGGTCAAGGTTTATCAATGGGTTGTGGTATGGCAATTGGTTTAAAACTTGATAAAAAACCTTCTCACGTTTTTGTATACCTTGGGGATGGTGAATTACAAGAAGGCTCTTGTTGGGAAGCATTTATGCAAGCGCCTCACAGAGGATTGAATAATTTAACTGCAATTATTGACAGAAACATGCTTCAAATTGACGGCGATGTTGAAAAAGTTAAAGCTTTAGAACCTTTAGCTGACAAATTAGAAGCATTTAACTGGAACGTAATCGAACTTGAAGACGGACATGACATTCAAGCAATATACAGTGCATTAATGGAATCTAAAAAAAGTGACAGACCAACCGCAATAATTGCACATACAACAAAAGGTAAAGGTGTTTCATTTATGGAAAACAATGCCGGATGGCATGGTAAAGCTCCAAATGATGAAGAATTGGAAAAAGCGTTAGCTGAATTAGTATAAGGAAAAGGGAAGAAAAAATGAAAAAAATATTATCATTATTAACACTGTTTATGGCATTAGGATTTGTAACTCCTGCTATGTCAGCAGAAACAATAAATACAATGATTATGACACCTGATGAAAAATTACAGGCTGAAAAAATTATTATGGAATTACATAATCATAATAATGAAAGAATTAAACAAGGTTACGGACCATTTGTTGCTGCAATTTATGATAAAGACGGAAATTTAGTTGCTGAAACCTCAAACACAGTAATAAAAGACAAATGTCCTTTACATCATGCAGAAATGAATTGTATAAGGGAAGCATGTAAAAAACTTGGCACATATGATTTATCAAATAAAGGTTTAAAAATGTATGTAACTGCTGAACCTTGTGTTATGTGTGCAGGCGGTATTATGTGGTCTGGTATTGATACTGTTTATTACAGCGTAAATTCAAAAGATGTTCAAAAAATTACAGGTTTTGATGAAGGCTACAAACCATTACTTTGGAAAGTGCAATTCAAAAAACGCGGTATTAATATGTACGGCGGAATTGAAGAAGAAGCAGGAAAGGCTTCATTAGATACTTACGTTCTTGAAGGAAATAAAGTTTATAAACCTGAAAGACAAGACAATAAATAAGTTTATTTTATAACTTAACTAAAAAAGCGAAGATTTTATCTTCGCTTTTTTTATGCTTCAAATTGTAAAATTATGTATTATTTTAGTATTTTTAACATTGATATTTGATTATATATGATAAAAAATATTAGTGGGAGTTTATATATGACTATAATAAATGAAAAATTTAATATTAATACTCAAGGTTTTACAGATATTATTGATATTACAAGAAACGTGCAAAATTATGTTTATAAACATTCTATAAAAGATGCGCTTGTAGTTGCTTATGTTGGTGGAAGTACAGCATCATTAACAACAATAGAATTTGAACCAGGATTATTGGAAGATTTGCCTGCGGCATTGGAACGTGTTGCACCAACTAATATTGATTATGCACACGATTCTACATGGAACGACGGAAATGGTTATGCTCACGTAAGAGCTGCAATTATTGGTAACTCTATTTCTATACCTTTGATTGATGGTGCTCTTCAACTTGGTACTTGGCAGCAAGTTGTTTTAATCGACTTTGATAACAAAGCCAGAACAAGAACTGTTTATTTGCAAATTATTTATTAATAAAAATATTAAAAATTTATACTAATTACATATTGCAAGGATTAAAAGGACAAGCACAGTTACCCGGATCTATTGTCGGATTATATAAAGTACTTCCGGGATCAAAAGGGTTCATACTATCAGTAATACCCATATTTATAAAAGGTTGGTCCAAAATTGGTGAAGACATATCGTTCAAAACAGGAAGATTAGCTAGATGTTGTCTTATGCCTTTAAAAAAGTTTTTAATATTATCAAAACATCTTTGTACAAAATTCTTTTTGTTGTCTTGAGTTGAGTTTTCGGTATTTATACCAGAATCTTTGTTAAAAACATCACTTGCAATTTGTCCGTTAATTTTTATTTTTGACGGATCAAAACCTTTGTCTATATAACTTTTTGCAACTTGATTAATGTCGCCTGCACCATCTATCATTTTTGTAAGTTTACCAGGAGATCCATCTTTATTTGCAGAAAATTCATGAACATACCATGAATTCTGACCTGAATTGCCTATTGAAACATAACCATTACTTACTGCCATAAAAGACTCCTAACCAAAACTACCTACATGTATATAAAGAATTTTAGTCATAAATTTTTTACTTATTTTAAATTATTATTTAAAATAAGTTACATAAATTTATAATAATAAAAATTTTAAATTATATAATTTATTTTTCAGGTCTTATGATTGTAAGTAATATGCAAGGCGGATTACATGTTTCCATTACGTCATAATCTGCTGTTACAAAGAAAAATTCTAGCATTTCGCCGTAATTTACCTCAACTTCTTCAAAAGGTATACTTATATCTATTACGTAATCATATGAAATTTTAATGTTTTCAGAATTTTTTTCTTTCCAAAGATTATCTGAAGTTGCTTCAATAAATTGTAAAGGTCTTAGTAAACCGTTTGCGAAAGTTAATCTTATTTCATTATGGAATTTTTCTCTAAATAATGTTGGAATGTTATCATCCTTTATTAGAGGTCTTACGGATGATAAATTTTGTTCGGAATCTGCATTTCTCATATAAAGATAAATTTGCTGTGTCATTTGAGAGTTATTTTCTCTTATTTCATGATTTAAAATAAATCTCAAATATAAGTATTCTTCATCAAAGCCGAACATAACTTTTTCAAAAAGATGAATATCGTCATCATTTTCGGCTAAAATGTCTATAAACCCTGCATTAAGCCATTCGTCATCAATTTTGTTTTGCCCATCCATAGCAGGAGTTGCAGAATTTGTATCATATCTTGCAGAACTGTTTATCAATAAAGATGATTCAAGTATATTTGGAACTTGTAAACCAAGAATTCTATAAACATTTTTTAAATGTTCTCTGAATAAATAGTCAAAGATGTGGTCTTGCCCAGAATTATTAGGCTCTCCATACCACCAAAACCAGTCAGAACCTTGAGAAATAAATAATTCTCTTTGAGCTTTTTCTAAATTTGGATTATCAGGATTTTCTTCCGCAAACTTTTTAAAATCATCGTGAACATGTTTTAAGTATGTCCAGGCCAAATCTTTTATTGGTTCACCTATCCAGAGTTGGAAATTTCTGTTTATCCAAGAACCTGAATATATTTTTGGTAAATCTTTTTTATTTTTATCTTGTTTAATATAGTCGGAAATTAAAACAGTTTCTAAAGACTCATCATTTTCTATCATTGTATAAATCGTATTTAGAAAATCTTTTCCGTCATCAGGATAATTTTCCCAGCAGTTTTCTCCATCACAAGCTATAGTCAACAAATGACTTTCATCAGGAGATGTTAAAATTTTGTTTTGAATAACTTTTATTCTGTCATATAAATCATCTGCAGCTTTTGAAGCTTCAATGTGAGGATATTCAAAATTTATCAAATTTGGAATTGAACTATCTCTAAAAATTAAATTAATTTTGTCGTCGTTTTTTGTTTTGTAATCATAAGTTTTTAAAAGATAATACGGATCTTCCAAATAACCTTTAAAATCTCGGACAAATTCTACATTAATAGAGTTTGCTAAAATACCTTCATCCGTAATTGTCCATTCAATACCTAATTCTTTAAGCATATCAAGCGTTTTTGAGCTTAAACAATGTTCAGGAGGCCAAATACCTCTTGGTCTTTTACCAAAAACTTCCTCCATTCTATCCAAAGCCCATTTTGTCTGAAGCATTGCATCGTTGCCCATTTTTAAATTTTGAGGGAGGGCTTCAGGATTAGGAATATTTCTGCTTGCACATTTTATATCTGTTAAAATAGGCAAAATTGGGTGATAATATGGACTTGTTGTTATTTCTATACGTCCTTCTTCAAGATATTTTTTGTAAGTTGGAATTATCATTTTCATGATTTTTACCATGTAATCAATAATTTCTATTCGGTCTTGAAGTGTAAAACCTTTACCTTTTGCAGCTATTTGTACTAATTCAGGAAACATATCCGCATAAATTGAATCAAACCAAGAAAGATTGAACCACGCCATTATATCGCCGTATTCCTCGTTTGAAAAAGCGTTTATATCAGGATAGTTCATAGACATTCTTTTTTGATAAAGTTCATTATAATGTTCGTGATGTAGAATCATAGAATTATAATTCGCATCAAAAAAATTATTTAAAATAAATCTTTTATCATCATCTGTCAATTCTTCAACAGGAGTTTTTGTAAGTCTTGAATATACATCTTCAACTCCGTTTTCCGCATAATCCAAAATTGCATCAATTAAAACAGGTGAAAAATTATAATTTAATCTTAGTTTTTGATACTTATCCATTATCAAAAGCATATCAAGGTAATCCTTAATAGCATGAAGTCTTACCCACGGCATAATATAATCACCTTCCGAATTTAATTTATAAAACGGTTGGTGCATGTGCCAATAAAACGCGATTGAAAGTTTTTTATTTTTTCCAAACATCAATATAATTATACTTAAAAAAAATAAAATATGATATACTGATTTTATGAATATTCTATTTCTTACAGACCTTTATCCTATTGACGAAAGTGATATTCAAACATCAACTGCTCTAAAAGATTTTACTGATAATTTTCGAAATTTAGGACATAACGTCCAAGTTATAAGACCTAATTTTTTATTAAATTCTTTTTTAAGAGGTAAAAAATATTATAAAACAGGTCAGTATAATGAGGTTTTTAATGCAAATTATATTACACCGTTTTGGTTTAATGTAAAAAATAAACTTCCAAAAATTAATGATTACGATATAGTTATTTCTCATATGCCGTCAGGAAGTATTTTTGCAGAAAATTTTAGAGGTAAATTAATCTGCGGAATTCATATTTCTGACATAAAAGTATTAATTCAGCCCATATATTCACTATATTTTAAGAAAAAACTTTTAGATTCTTTTAAAAGAGCGGAAAAACTTGTTTGTCGATCTTTTCATATACAGAAAAAATTATTGAAGCTATATCCCGAATTTAAAGAAAAAACGGTTGTAATTCCATCAGGGGTCGATGAAAATTTAATAATAAAAAGAGATATAGAATTAAAAGAAACCGTAAAAGTTTTAACAGCGGCAAATTTAATTAAAAGAAAAAATATTGATAAACTTATAAAAGCTTGTGACAAAATTGAAAATATTGAATTAACTGTTATTGGTGATGGTAAAGAGCTTGAAAACTTAAAAAAAATAAGTAAAAAGCCTATTTTTAGTGGCAAACTTACAAAACAAGAAGTTATTGACGAGATGAAAAAATCTGATATATTTATTTTGCCATCTGTAAATGAAACATTTGGACTTGTTTATATTGAAGCAATGGCAAGCGGTTGTATTACCGTAGGAACTGTTAATGACGGTATAGACGGTATTATAAAAGACGGAGTAAACGGATTTTTAGCAAAACCTAATAAAAAAAGTATCGAAGAAACTTTAAATAAAATAATTAATTTAAAAAAAGAAGAAATTACTAAAATTTCTGAAAATTGTTTTTACACAATAAAAAACTATACGACAGAAGCTTGTTCTGTCAAATATCTCCAAACAATAATAAAAGTTCTTTAATTAGTGTTTTAGGCTTAATTTTTGGAAAATTTCATCAAATTTATTTTGAACTTTTTCAAAAGCCTCAATTATAATAGGATCAAATTGTTTTTTACTTGAGCCTTTAATTATTTCAACGCTTTTATCGTGGGAGAAATTTTCTTTATAAACTCTAGTTTCACGAAGAGCATCGTAAACATCGCAAAGAGCAATAATTCTTGCGCTTAGAGGAATATCTTCGCCGGCTTTGTTATCAGGATATCCTGTACCGTCGTATCTTTCGTGATGGAATCGTACAACGTCTTTTGCCATTTTTATAAATGGTGTATTTTTTATTTTTTCTAACATTTTATAACCTAACGAAGCATGAGTTTTTATATCTTCAAATTCAGCTTCTGTTAATTTATCGGGTTTTGTTAAAATTTTATCGGTAATTTGAGTTTTACCTATATCGTGTAATACGCTTGCTAATTCAAGGTTTTTTATAAATTCTGAATCAATTTTTAGATTTTCGTTAGATTGTTGAAGTTCTGTCGCCAAAACTCTTGCATAAGCTTTCATTCTTTCTAAGTGTCTGTATGAGCCGTTATCTTTTACCTGAACGTGTCTGAACGATGATAATATATCTTCCAAAGATTTTTCTTTTGTTAATGCATCTTTTATAGTACTTCTTATTTTATCTGCACTTGCGGGTAAAATTATATAGTCTAGAATTCCATCCGCATAAAATTTTACAACTTCATCAACGCTTGGATTTGTTGTCATTACAATAATTTTCTTTTCTTTTAATTTTTCACATTCATTAGAGAACTTATTTGATAATAGAACCAAATCAATATCTGAATTAAAAGTTAAACTAACATCTTCCTCGTTAGATGCGGTTTTTATTTCATATCCGCTTAAGGATAAAATCATACTTAAAATTTTTAAATTTGTTTCATTATCATCAACTATTAAAAGTTTCATAAAACCCCTTTTATATGATAGAATAATATTATCATAATTTAAGATTTAATACAAATGAGGCGTTAATATGGATGAAGATAGAATTATAGTTACTGTATCCGGAACTGATAAAGTTGGTATTGTTGCCAGAGTTACTACGGTACTTGCTAAATACGAAGTAAATATAGAAGATATGAAACAAACACTTATGCAAGGTCATTTTGTAATGTTTTTGTTAGGAAATATAAAAGAATCAAAATATGCATTTAAAGATATAAAAAATGCAATGATTGAACTTGGCAATGAAATGGAAATGGAAATTTGGGTTCAAAGAAAAGGCATTTTTGACCGAATGCATATGGTTTAAAATCTGTAAAAAAAAAGACGGTTTTTATAAACCGTCTTTTTTTATGAAAAACTTTTCTAAAATTTTATAAGTTTTAAGCTGTTTTTTTCTTTTTCACGTCTTTTTTCAGCTTCTGCATCAGGTAATTCGTAACATTTTATACATCTTGCTTCATATGTTTCGTCTCCGCCAATCATAATTAATGGAGAATTCTTATCGGCAGGTTTACCGTTAATTAATCTTTGAGTTCTTGTAGCATGGTCAGAACCACATTTCATACAAACAGCATGCAATTTATCAACCTGAGTTGCGATACACATTAATTGAGGCATTGAACCAAACGTATCACCTTTAAAATCTAAGTCCAAACCTGTTCCTATAACTTTTTTGCCTTCATTCATTAATTGTGTAATAACTTTAGTAATATTCTCATCAAAGAACTGTAATTCATCTATAGCAACGATTTCATCATCAGGTTTAACCACGCTCAAAATTTGAATTGAATGTTTAACTTTAACCGCTTCAAGCCATAAACCATTACGAGATTCAATATAATCACCCTTAGTTCTTGTATCAACATCAGGAGAAATAACTTTAACTTTTTTCTTAGCTATAATACATCTTCTGATACGTCTTAATAATTCCTCAGTTTTACCGCAGCTCATTGGCCCTGTAATCAACTCAAAACAATACCCTTGCATTGTTCCCATCCCCTTTATAATTCCCATGATTTGTTAACTAAATTATATAACTCAAACAAAAGGCATGCAAGAATGTTACTAAAAAATATTAAATAAAAAAAATAAAACCGACTATATCAAACAGCCGGCAATTAAACCACGTATTAGAAGAGAGGAATTAGAAATTCTGTGAATTTTAATTCACATTATATATATTCCCCAGTTTTTAAGTTTTATAACAGTTTTAAAAATTTTTTTGAAATTTCGTTACAAATTTTAATAAATAGAGTGTTAAAAAAGAGGATTATGATATTAATCCTCTTTTTACAACTATCTTAAATATCTCTAATTATAAAAATCTTTGTGTTTCATTGTATAAAGCTGTAGATAAATCTGCAGACGTTTCAAGAGTCGGATAATTTTGTTTAAAGTGATTTACATCAAAAGTACCTAAATATGAAAGCAGACGACCTACGATATCATCATAGCCTTCAAATTTTGTTACCAAGTTATTTACATAATTAGTTACGTAATCTCGTATTTGATAATCCTCAAAAGCAATTTGAGAAGATTGGAAAGAATCTGTTTCAACAGGTTGTTCTTCTTCCGGAACAGCAATTGCTTCCGGATTTTCTGTTGTATCTTCTATAGGAATTATTGGTTGAATTGTTGTTGTTGGATCAATCGGATCAATACTATAAACCATAAAGTGCCTCCAATTTTTAATACTCTCTCTGTACTTTATTCCACATTTTTCAAAAAAAATCTCAAAAATTGGGTATTTGTTAATTTTTTTTGCTATAATCTTTTGTAGAACAAATAAAAAGAGGGCGTATTAATGGTTGAAATAAAAAAAGAATTTTTGGAACAAGCAGAAAAAATTGGAAGAAGTTGCGAAATTTTACCTGGTGGTATTGAAGAATTGGCTCAAAAACTTCAATATTCAAAAGAAAATAATAAACCATTAAGAATAAAACTTGGAATGGATCCAACAAGACCTGATTTGCATTTAGGTCACACTGTTGTAATGCGTAAATTAAGAGAATTTCAAAAGTTAGGTCATAAAATTGTTTTAATTGTTGGCGGAGCAACTGCAATGATAGGTGATCCATCCGGTAAATCTGAAACTCGCCCTGCATTAACAAAAGAACAAGTTGAAGAAAATGCCAAAACTTATTTTGAACAAATTTCAAAGGTTCTTGATGTGACAGATGTAGAAGTCGTAAATAATGCTGATTGGCTTCATAGTATGTCATTTACAGATTTATTAAAACTTGCATCACAAGTAACAGTTGCTCAAATGATGACTAGAGATGATTTTGCAAAAAGATATGCAGAAGGCAGACCTATTTCTATTCATGAATTTTTCTATCCTTTAATGCAGGCTTATGATTCTGTTGAAATAGATTCTGATATAGAATTTGGAGGAACAGACCAAAGATTTAATACTCTTTTAGGTCGTGATATTCAAACAGCTTACGGCAAAAAATATCCGCAAATGGTTATACTTTTACCTCTAATTGAAGGAACAGACGGATTAGTTAAGATGAGTA
>CADCPD010000164.1 GCA_902803265.1 uncultured bacterium
AAATGTAGTCAAAAATTTTGCAAAAAGAGAATTTTGAATGAATTTGCTGAAAAGTTTTAAAAATCGATAAATGGAAATTCTCTATATCCTGACAAATCCCGCGCTGTGCGGAATTTTTTGCATAAAAAAAGAAGTCTTTTCGACTTCTTCTTTTTAATGGTGGAGGATAGGAGGCTCGAACTCCTGACCCCCTGCGTGCAAAGCAGGTGCTCTACCAACTGAGCTAATCCCCCATCGGGTTTGTAAACTCATTATATATTTAAAAAAAAATTTTGTAAATACCTTTTTTATTTTTTCTTAATTTATCTTATCAGCTATTTATTTTTACCTATGTGGATTATAGAAATTTTCTTTATTGATTTTAAAATTAGTTTATATCGTAAAGGAGGATTTTTATGAAAAATTTATTATTTGTATTAGGGCTCTCGTTTCTTATTTCTATGAGCTCCACTTCGGTTTTTGCAGAATGTTGTCAAAACGATGATTTGCTAAAAAAAATTGATGATGTTGAATGGGTTTCTAAGGCTGAGGATTGTGGCAGTACTAAAAAAACTGATGATTGTAACAGTTGTTCCAGATGTCATGAAATGGTGGAAAGATGTCCTTTAACAGATTGTTTTGAAAAGAAAAGAGAAGAATTATACTGCAGATTAAATCTTGATACTTGTCAGCGTAATCAAGCTAAAAATATTGAAAACATGTATAAGCCTGCATTAGATAATGAGAGAGAAGCTATTAAATCTGCTCATAAATGTTTATGTGAAAAAATTCAAGCCCCTTGTCTGGATAAGTCAGCTATCCGTTCTCAGGAAAAAGTTCTTAAACAAGAATTTAAAAATTTAAAAACTACTATGAAATCTGTAGACAAAGAATTTAAACAAATTTTAAATGGTAGTCAAAAATCTGAATATCGTAAGATTAAGCGTGAAATGAAATATAGAGTTAAAAAAGGTTCTAAATACTGTTGCAAACCTTGTAAATGTGAAAAATAGTTCCATTTATTAATAATGTAACGGGTGGATTTAATATCTACCCGTTTTTGTTACAATCTTTACAATTAATGGTTAAAAAAGTAAATTTTTAAGACTTTTTCTACTTTATTTAAGTAAGGATATTTTAGAGGATTATTAGATTTATGTCATTCGGCTTGTCTAGCGTTAATATCATTAGAACTGTTGACAGAAGTGCTATTGAATCTGTTAAGGATCAGATTTTTAACAATGCTCAACAAAAAGCTGCTCTTGTCGCTAAAAATGATGTTATGAATGATGCACGTGCTGAATTCAGACAAAGAACTAATCCGTTTTCTTCTTTAAATATTTCTGCAACAAACAAAGATTCATCTTCATCTTCTTTTGCTTCTTATTCTAATGATCAACAAAATAATAGGGGTAAAGAAGATGTTAAGAAAATTTCTTTAAAACATAAAGTTAATCTTGAAAATGAATTGCAATCTCAATCTATTCAAGAATCTATTATGTTGCAAGCTCGTAAAAATATTGGTGACAGTGCTGATTTGATGAGTAAATTGAAATTCTTGCAAACTCAAACGGCGATTTCTACTTATTCGGCAACAGCTTAAAGGTTTTATTTTAAATGTGAATTATGCGAAAAAGACATTTGTTTTAAATGTCTTTTTTTGTGGTTTTTTAATTGTTAAGAATTGTAAATGGAGTAAGTGTAAAAATTAAAGATTATATCTTTTTATGCCGATAAGTAATATGTAAGGGATAACAAAATCAGTTAGGGATAAAGAAAATGACTTATAACGTTGGTTTACAATCTCATAAAGACATTGATGTGAAGGCATTAAAAAATATCACTAATGATATTTTTGAAAAAGCTTCTTCTCAACCTTCTTCTCCAGCTGTAAAAGTTAGAACTATTACAGGTATAGATTTATATAGCGGTAAAGTTGATTCAGGTACAGCAAGACATATCGCTATTGCTAATTCAGGTTTACAAGTTAATGTTAATAGCGATTTGGCTGCAAAATTACAATTTTTAAATGCAAAAGCAGCAGCTAATACATTACAAGAAACGTCTACTGCTATTGCAGGTGTTGCAAGTCAGGTTATTGACGAACTAAAAAGCGAAAATCCTTTCGCAAACAAATTCACAGCTACTAATAGAAAAACAGGTTATTTATTTATTAAGGCTGCGTAACAAATTTAAAAAATAATATAATTTCCCTTTCCCTAAAATTTAATTTACGGTTGTGTGTATGAACTGAACTATTAAATTAAATAGGTGGTTCATTAAGCAATTTGTGAATGGTTTCTGTAATAGCAGGAACCTTTTTTTTTTGATATGTTTTATAAATTTTATTTGTATTTAGCCAATTTTTTTTATAAAATAAGGTTATTATGATAGAAGTAAAGAAAATAAAATTAAGAAATTTTGAAATTGGCGGGGATAAATTAACTATTCTTGCAGGACCGTGTGCAATTGAAAGCTATGAATGTATGGCAGAAGTTGCCGAAAAGTTAAAAGATGTTTGTAGAAAGCTTGATATAAATTATATATTTAAAGCTTCGTATGATAAAGCTAACCGTTCAACAATAGACGGGTATAGAGGTTTAGGCATAGATAAAGGTTTGGAATATCTTGCCAAAATAAAAAAAGAATTTGATGTACCTATTGTGACAGATGTTCATAATCCTCAAGATGTTGAAAAAGTTGCGGAAGTTGCCGATATAATTCAAATTCCGGCGTTTTTGTGCAGACAAACTGATTTGCTTGTGGCAGCCGCAAAAACAGGGAAAATTGTAAATATAAAAAAAGGTCAATTTCTTGCTCCTCAGCAGATGAAAGCTTTAGCTCAAAAAGTAACTGATTCCGGTAATACAAATATTCTGTTTACAGAAAGAGGTGTAAGCTTTGGTTATAATAATCTTGTAACTGATATGCGAGCTATACCTTTGATGCAAATGATAGGTTATCCCGTAGTAATGGATGCAACACACAGTGTTCAAATGCCAGGTACCAACGGTTGCGCAACAGGTGGTGATAGAAGATGGGTTCCTGTTTTAGCAAAATCAGCAGTTGCTGCGGGTGTTAATGCGTTATTTTTTGAAGTTCATCCTCAACCTGAAAAAGGTTTATGCGATGCTGATAATATGTTGCCGTTAAAAGATGCTGAAAAGTTGTTTAAAATGTGCAATGACATATTTAAACTCGTTAGGGAAGAAGAGTAATATAGAAGTTAAGTTATGATACTAAAACATTGGCAAGCAGGGATATTTGGTGCTAATAACTATCTTATTATTAATGAGATGCGAAAAGAAGCATTATTGATTGATTGCTCCGAATACACAGATCAGCTTGAAAAAGAATTAAATAATTATAATGCAGAGTTAAAATATATTCTTTTAACACATGGACATTTTGATCATGTGATGGGAATTAATGAGACAAAACGAAAATATCCAAACGCAAAAGTATTTGCACATTTTGGAGATAAAAATCTTGTTCTTAGTATAAATGAATTTATGAAAAAGTATGGAATGTTTACTGAAACTTTAGAAATTCCTATTATTGATGAATATGTTCAGGAAGGTAGTATTTCCGGCAATCAAATAAAAATTATTCATACTCCAGGACATACAAGAGGGAGTGTTTGTTATTTAATAGATGACAATTTATTTTCCGGTGATACAATATTTTTAGAGGCTGTAGGAAGAACAGATCTTGATGGCGGAAATTTTGAAGATATAAAAACAAATATAGAAAATAAAATTTTCACGCTTGATGAAAATATAAAGATTTTCCCGGGGCACGGTGATTTTACATCCGTAAAACATGAAAAAGAAAATAACAGATTTATATAATTATTGAAATAGAGGAATATATGAAAAATCAATTAGAAACTATTTTAAAAAATGCTGAAGCTGATTTAGGAAATGCACAAAATATTAATGATATTGAAGAAATTAAATTAAAATATTTGAGCAGAAAAGGTGAATTAAATTCAATAAAGAAAAACTTAAAAGATTTATCAGATGAAGATAAAAGAGTTGTTGGTGCTTTTGCAAATGAAATCGCACAAAAACTTGAAAGTGAAGTTAAATCAAAATATGATGAATTTTATAAAAAAGAATTAGATGAAAAACTAAAATGTGAAAAAATTGACGTAACTTTACCTGGAAAAAGTATTCCAATGGGTAAAGTTCATCCTATTACACAAACAATAAATGAGATAACAGAAATTTTTCATACGTTAGGTTTTACTGTTGCAGAAGATAAAAATTCTCCTGAAGTTGAAACAGAATATTATCACTTTGACGGATTAAACTTTCCAAAAGATCACCCTGCCAGAGATATGCAAGATACATTTTATACAACTCTTGCACCAAATGTAATATTAAGAGGTCAAACATCAGGTGCTCAAGTTAGAGTAATGGAAGAAATGAAACCTCCAATCAGAATTATTGCTCCAGGTAGAGTTTACAGAAATGAAAACGTAAATTCAAGAAAAAATAACTTTTTCCACCAAATTGAAGGTTTATACGTAGATAAAAACGTAAGTTTCAGTGATTTGAAAGGAATTTTAAACGAGTTTTTAAGATTATATTTTGGTTCATCAAGACCAACAAGATTTAGAAGTTCGTTCTTCCCATTCACAGAACCGTCAGTAGAAATTGATGTTCAATGTATAATGTGCCAAGGCAAAGGTTGCAGAACTTGTTCAGGTACTGGCTGGTTAGAAATTTTAGGTGCCGGCATGGTTGATGTAAATGTACTAAAAGGTGTTGGTATCGATCCTGATGTGTATAGCGGATTTGCATTTGGTATGGGTGTTGAAAGACTTGCGATGCTAAAATATGCAATCGATGATATCAGATTATTCTTTAATAATGACGAAAGATTTTTGAAACAATTCTAGGATAAAGTTGAAAGGTAATATAATGTCAAACGAAATTAACAATGTAAACAACCAATCTAAAGTTCAACCAAAAAATAATAATGATAAAAAAATGACAGTTGAAGAAGCTGCTAAAATTGTTTATGAAGAAAGTATTTTTGGAATTGGCGGAAAAATTCATAAAACTTTAACCGAAGATATTCCTGAAAAGATTTTGGAAAAATCGCAGTCTTGGGCTTGGGTTCAAAAATTACAAGAATTTTTTGGCATAGAAACAAAAGAAAATAAACATGAACCAAAAAATAAAGAATAATTAAACCATTTCTCTTAATTTTTTTAGTTGGTCTCGGATTTGAGCAGCTCGTTCAAAATCAAGAATTTTTGCTGCTTTTTTCATGTCTTTTTCCAGTTTATCAATAAGTTTTGGCAACTCTTTTTTCTCTATGCCTAATTCAACCATTTCTTCCGCAACAATATCTTCAAGGTTTCTATAACTTGCAACAAGAGCAAGAAGATTGTTTTCAATAGGCTTTTTAATGGTTTGAGGGATAATTCCGTATTTGGCGTTATATTCCATTTGTAATTTGCGGCGGCGTTCTGTTTCTTCAATAGCAAGTTTCATAGAATCAGTCATAACATCCGCATACA
>CADCPD010000165.1 GCA_902803265.1 uncultured bacterium
ACGGATATGTGTCGATGGAATTTGATTATCTTGTTACTCCTGACGGACGGGAAATTCCTATTGAAGGCAAAATGTCAACAAAAATGCATCCGTTAAAAGCTGCGGCAAAAATTGCGGCAACGGATGTTGGCTATACTGCTGTTGGCGGAGTATTGGGTGGTTTTGCTGCGCTTAATATTTTAGGTTTGGAAGCTGCTATTGCTTCAAATGGTTATACTGTTGCAGGTGGTGCTGCAATAGGTGGTGCTATTGGTTTAGGTATGTCTCTTTACAGAAAAGGTAAAGATGTTCTTATTTCTCCCGGTGATGAAATCAGGGTTAAAGTAGTATCAAATGTTTCTTTACCTGTTTATAAGGCCGAAGCTTTGGCTCAAAAAGAATTACAATATCCGGGTTTGACTGTAAAAATAACAAATATCGTCTATGAAAAAGATCCTTTTGGAGTACCTAATACTATAACATTATCTTTAGTTGTTGCAAACATGACAAAGAAAACTTTTTCAAGTTTTGATTTAGCTTTGGTTGATGAGGTTAATTCCGTTTTTCATCCGTCAATTTTTGGTGATACTAAATTAATGTATTCTAAAATAAAACCGGGTGACAGAGTTGCTGGAAGATTATCTTTTTCTGTCAGTGATGTAAAGAAAAGATATTGGTTGACATTTTTTGAAACGGGAGGCAAAATACCATTAGCGAAAATTTCACTGGATAACGCTTATGTAAATGTTTCTGATAAAGTTAAAAAGAAAAATCTAAAAATTAATAAAAAAACTAATTATTATAAAGAATATGACTTGTTTGATGAAATGAATAACAGTTTTTAGTGTAATTTTTCGATAAGTTCTTTTGTTTTAATTCTAATTTCATTATCTGTTTCAAAAATTTCATCAATTGATGGTTTTTTTATTACATTATTTTCTGAATAAATTTTTTCTGTAATTGCATATATATCAAATAATTTTATTTTATTTTCTAAAAATGCAAAAACGGCTTCTTCGTTTGCCGCATTTATAATTGTTGTAGCCGTTCCTCCTTCTTTACCTGCGTTATACGCCAGAGGTACTGTTTTAAATTTTTCAAAATCAGGTTTTTCAAAATCCAAATGTGCAATTTCAGAAAAACTGAAACTTTTCGATTTTATACCTTCAATACGATTTGGATATGTAATTGCGTATTGAATAGGAATATGCATGCTTGGAAGTCCAAGTTGAGCCACAACGCTTCCGTCTTTATATTCAACTGCACTGTGTACTATGCTTTGAGGATGAACAACAACATCTATATTGTCGTAATCAAAACCAAACAGATGGTGCGCTTCAATAATTTCTAATCCCTTATTCATTAAGGTTGCGCTGTCGACAGTAATTTTTCTACCCATGTTCCATCGAGGATGTTTTAAAGTTTGTTCAACTGTAGCGTTTTTCATATCTTCAATTGTTTTATGTAAAAATGGTCCGCCAGATGCTGTTATTATGAGTTTTGCAACTTGTGATATATCTTTTATACATTGGTGGATGGCACTGTGTTCACTATCAACAGGAAGAATTTTTACATTATGTTTTTTCGCTAAATCCATGACTATGTCACCGGCCATAACAAGAGTTTCTTTGTTTGCCAGTGCAATATTAATGCCATTTTTTATTGCCGATATGGTTGGTTTCAAGCCAATCTTGCCCGATACAGCAACAAGAATAATATCATTTTCTTTATTTGAACAAAGTTCTTCTAATCCTTCATTGCCATATAAAACTTTTACTGATTTATCGCTTATTTCACCTTTTTTTGACAAACACACAGTTTTTGGGTGAAATTTCTCTACTTGTTGGTTTAATAAATCAACATTTGAACCTGCTGATAAACCTATGATTTCAAATTCGTCTGAAATCTTTTCTATAACTTCTAATGCTTGGGTTCCTATTGAACCGGTTGAACCAATAATTGTAATTTTCTTTTTCATAATATTAACATTATAACCCTAATATTTTTTTTATGATATTATTTTCTTTGAGGAATTTGAAAAATCATGAAAAAATATATAATATTAGCTTTTTTAATTTTTATAACGGGTATAGTTATATCAGGTTGCGGGAAAAAACAACAACCAATGGATTTGTACGACATGGTTTTAGACAGAGGAAAAATTGTTGTTGGTGTTAAGGATGATGCAAAACCCTTTGGTTTTCTTGATAAGGATAATCAATATGTTGGTTTTGATATAGATTTAGCAAAGCAGATCGCTAAAAATATTTTTGGAGATGAAAATGCTATAGAATTTGTTCCTGTAAATGCTTCAAACAGAATAATGCTTTTAAATTCCGGACAAGCTGATATGATTATAGCAACAATGACTATATCTTCTCAAAGAGCGGCTGTTGTTGATTTTTCTATCCCTTATTATTATACAGGTCAAACATTGTTGTTAAATCAAAAAAGTAAAATAACAAGTTTATCGGATCCGAATTTGAAAAATATAGGAGTGATATTTGGTTCAACTGCGGAAAAAATGGTTAGAATTGCAATTCCTCAATGTATGATTACGGGTTACAAAACATACATTGACGCAGTAACAGCATTGAAAACCGGTGAAATTGATGCTGTTGCAACAGATGAGGCAATTTTGTTCGGTATAATCATGGATGATAAATCTCTTAAAATTATTAAAGCTCCAAAATATTCTAAGGAACCATATGGCGTTGCATTTAGAAAAGGGGAAGAAACAAAACGTTTAAGAGCAATTGTTGATAAAACCATTACAGATATGAATGATAACGGTGATTTAAATAATCTTAAGAAAAAATGGTTAAAATAGAATAAAAAAAGGCAATTTAATTGCCTTTTTTTTATTCTATTTACTGCGGTTAAACCATTTCATAATGACATCAATCAATCCTTCTTCTCCGTCTGATTCAGAGTAATTTTTTGGTTGAGATTCAAGTTTTGATATTTTCTTTGTTATTTCATCGTAATCTTCTACAGCATTAGAAATTCCGACATACATTTTATAAAATTCTAAGGCTTTATCTTTTTTTCTTAATTTTTCATAAAATTTACCAAGTTTTTTAATCGTATTTGCATTTTTAGAATCAATTTTATGAAGTTGTTCTAAATATACAATTGCTTGTTTATAATCGCCTATTGATTCTCTAAAATCGGCTAATCTTTCCAACGCTTTTTTATTATTTGGTTCTAATTTTGATAATTGTTCATAAAATTCGTTAGCTCTTGTTCTGTCATCGAGTGTATCAAGTAGATTAGCTATTGTATAGACAAGTTCTGCATCATTGTCTTTTATTGAGTAGGCTTGCATATACTCATTTAGAGCAACGTCATTGTTATTACGTAAAATATTATATTTTGCCCAATTTATATGTGCTTCATAATCCTGTTGCTTTTCATCAAAAATCATAGCTCTCATTTGGTAGATAAGCGGTGAATTTTTGGCAAATTTTTCAAATTCATCAACTTCTTCAAGTGCTTTATCAAATTCATTTTTTTGATAATAATATTGAGCAAGTAGAGAATGATATTGCGGATTTTTTTTGTAATCAGTTTTTATGCTTTCTAATAATTCAAAAGCTTTATCATCTTGTCCATTATCAAGATAACTTCTTGCTTTTGTGAGATTATCCGTTGTCATTTCTGCAGCAAGTTCAGGTGTATTATTTTTAATATAATAGTTTGCCAAAAGCTCTTTTATATCTTTATCTTCATTAAATCCATTTTCTAATGCTTTTTCTAAAATTGATACAGAACTTTCTACCATATCAGTTTTTTCATATAACATAGCAAGTTTCATATAAGCTTCTTTATTAGCTTTTTCACTATCTGTTATACGTAAAAATTCATCAATAGCCTGATTATATTTTTCAACTTGTTCATATAATCCACCAAGTGCAAAACGAACAGATAACATTTCTTCTTCTGTTTCTGCTTTGCCAAGGGCTTTATTAAAATCATTTATGGCGTGTGATAATTGACCTTGAACTACATGTAAATCTGCTCTGTATACATAATATTTATATCTGTTTGTATCATTATAAATATCCATCAATTGTTCATAACACATTGTGTTTTGTGGCTCAAATTCAAGAATCTTAGTAAAATAATCTTTAGCTTCTTCTTTTTTATCCAAAATCATTGCTGTACTTGCAATTCTTTGTAATAAATCAACGTCATTTGGTTTTTTAGCTAAAAGTCTTTGATATTCTTCATATGCTTTATCATATTGTTCTTGTTCTTCAAATTGTTCTGCAGTTTCAATTGTCATATTATCATCCTTTTTTATTTATGATATAAAAATATTATTTACATTGTTATTATACGGTTGATTAATTATATTTGTTTTGAGTTTTTTCCATTCCATTTTGAAAATAAAATTGTATAGCTTCCAGAGCTTTGTTAAGGGTTTCTTTCAAAAGCGGCATCTGTTCTTGAGAAAAATTGGCAAGGACAAATCTTTCTGACGGAATATTTGGTTGAGGGCCGATTCCAAATTTTAATCTTGCAAATTTATTTGTTCCAAGATGTTGAATAATGGATTTTATACCGTTATGACCACCATCTGAACCTGAGGCTTTGAATCTTAAAGTGCCTAAATCTATTGCCAAATCGTCATAAACTACTAATATATCTTCAACAGAAATTTTATAATAGTTCATAATAAGAGAAAGCGCTTCTCCTGATAAATTCATGTATGTTGTAGGTTTTGCAATTATAAAATCATTAAACTTAGCAACAAAAGCTTTTAATTTAGTTTCTAATTTAAAACTAAAACCTTCTTCTATTGCAAGTAAATCTGCAACCATAAATCCTGCATTATGTCTGTTAAAAGAATATTTTTCCCCAATATTACCAGTGCATAAAATTAGCTTCAATATAAAAACCTCAATTGTGTCTTTCTATTTATTATTTTAACGCAAATAAATATTACCTCCTCTGATAACTACCTTTCGCTTAACAAAAAGATAAAAAAAGTTTAACTTAATATCACGCAGAACTCTGATAAGAGTAGGGAGGATAATTATGACAACAAAAAATAAGACGATAATAAAACCTAAAAGTTCTGAACTTGTAGCAGAATTTTTAGAAAAAAATGATTTACACAAAAAAGATTTTGCAGAAATGATAGGTGTAACTTTATCATATGTGTATAATCTTATAGATAATACTATTCCTTTTTCAACGCGAAGTACAACTTTAGAACGTATAGCTGTTGTAATGGATATATTGCCGGAAGAATTTGATGAATATAAACTTCCTCAAGAACCTATTTTGATAGATGAAACAATTGACTATATTAAAGACAGTATAAGAGAAAAAGGCTTATCTATAGTAAATTTTTTAAAAGCTTTTCCACGAAAAAAACGCCTTGAAATGGTAGATATGTTGCGCGGTGCAATACCTGTACCTATAGATTTTAAAGAGTTAAATATGATAGCTCAGGTTCTTGATTTAAATAAAGAAGATATATATCCACTTTGGGAAACAAGAATGAAACAGGTGTTAGAAAGCGCAGGAATGAATATATATTCAAATTCGGCATTGGTTTCAGAGATGTTTGAATGTGCAAAGAAATTCATAAATCTTGAGTAAATCTTGAAATCTTTATTGAATAGGTTTTAGTAAAATATACTAAAACCTATTTTTTTGAAAAAAATAGTTGACGAAAAAATATTTTCTTGATAAATTAAAGAGGTAGGTTTTATCAAAAGCCAAAATAATATGCGCATGTAGCTCAGCAGGTAGAGCACTCCCCTTTTAAGGGATAGGTCGCGCGTTCGAATCGCGCCATGCGCACCACTTTTAAAGACCATAGTTATATGGTCTTTTTTGTTTATAAAAAATATAGATAATGGTGAATGGTGAATAGACAATTCACAACTCACGAGTCACTACTCACAAATCACTATTTTAAACAATAGAACGTCTGTATCTGTCGACACGAGTTTCAGAAAGAATATTTTTCAATTTCATAATTGCTTGAGCGTGCAATTGTGATACACGAGATTCTGAAACATCTATTGTTAAACCGATTTCTTTTAATGTCATATTTTCATGGTAGTAAAGAACCATAATCATACGTTCACGTTCAGGAAGTCTTCTCAAAGCTCGTTCAAGTTCTTTCTTAACGTCTTTTTCTTCCATTTCTTCATGAGGTGTTAATGAACGAGTATCTTCCAGCGTATCAATAATTTCCATACTGTCATCAGAACCGCCGCGCTTATCGTAAATTGAACCTATAGTTGTGTCTTCCGATAATATTTGGTCAACTTTTTCTTTTTCAATTCCTAAAAGTTCTCCGACTTCTGAGTTTGTTGCGGCTCTTCCGAATTTTTGACGTAACTCTTCTTGTGCTTGTTTTACGTCTTTAATTTTCTTTCTTGCGCTTCTTGGTAAGAAATCTTGTGAACGAATTTTATCTATAATGTTACCCCTGATTCTCATTAAAGCGTATGTTTCAAATCTCGCGCCTTTATCTGGAGTAAATTTTTCTACCGCATCAATTAAACCTTCAACACCATAGCTTGAAATATCTTCTTCTGAAAATGTTATTGGTAAAGAGACTTTTACACGATTTACAACATATTTCGTTAAATAAATATATTGCACAATAAGGGTATCTCTGACTTTTTTGTTAGATTTGTCTTCGAAATATTTATACCAAAGTTTCTCTAACTCTTCATCAGGTAATTTTTTAATATTATTATAACTATTGTAAATTCCCTCTGTCATCCCTTTATCCCAAATATGGTAGAAGTATATAATTCTATTGTATGTAAAAATATTAAAAGTTCATCATTTATTTGTATGATTTAACAATAAAAAAATAAGGCTTCCGTGCCTATGCTAAGCATCCGTGCATAATCGCAATAGTCGAACGTATTATACACACAATTACTGTATCAGAGAGTAATCAAAATTTTCTATATTTAAACCCATAGGCGGACCAAAATTGTTGCCTAAAAGATTTAATAAGTTATCTTCGGTTTTGTTTTCTTTCTTTTCATCTTTTACCGTTTTTTGCGGTGAAAGCATATCTTCAATTTCTTTGTCAAATTGTTCGTTTATATCATCAAAAATTTTTTCAAATGCTTCAATCTGTTCTGATTGATTTTGACCGTTTATATTAGATATTGAATTTAGGGCATTATTGTTTGTTAGTATCGGACTTATAACTAAATCCATAATCCCGTTCATAACAGGCATAGTGTATTAAAAACCTCATTGCTATTTACACTTACATGTTTACCAAGATTATAAAATTTTAACATCATGCATTTAAAGGATATTTAATAGCTTGCTATGGATGTATTATTTAAGTAAAATAAGTATTAATATAAGGAATTTGAAAATGCCGTTTGAATTTGAAAAGCAATCAATAGAGGATGTAATTCTTATAACACCAAAAGTTTTTGGTGATAACAGAGGTTTTTTTATGGAAACCTATAAAAAAAGTGATTTTGAGAAAAATGGTATAATGGGTGAATTTAATCAAGATAATCACTCAAAGTCAACAAAAGGTGTTTTAAGGGGGTTACATTATCAAGAAGAACCTTATGCACAAGCAAAAATTGTTCGTTGCATCAGAGGTAAAATTTATGATGTTGCAGTAGATATAAGAAAAAATTCAAAAACTTTTGGGAAATACGTGAAAGTAGAATTATCTGAAGATAATAAAAGAATGTTGTATATTCCAAAAGGATTTGCGCATGGGTTTGTTGCTTTATCTAATGAAGTTGAAATTGCATACAAAACTCAGGGTGAATATCATCCGCAATCTGACAGAGGTGTGATGTGGGATGATAAAGATATAAATATTGACTGGAATATAGATTTTGAACCGATTTTGTCGGATAAAGATAAAAAGCATCCAAAATTAAGTGAACTTTAAAAGGAGTAAATATGAAATTATTAGTAACCGGTGGCGCAGGTTTTATTGGAAGTTGTTTTGTAAGACATATTTTAAATACATACAAGGATTACAAGGTTGTTAATCTTGATGCTCTTACATATTGCGGAAATTTAGAAAATTTGAATGACGTAAAGGATAATCCAAATTATACTTTTATTCATGGAAATATTTGTGACAGGGATTTGGTAAGAGATATTATAAGAGATGTTGATTGTGTTGTAAATTTTGCGGCAGAATCACATGTAGATAATTCAATTAAACATCCTGAAATCTTTGTAGAAACAAATGTTCAAGGAACATTGAATTTGCTTCAGGCGTGTAAAGAAATAGGAATTGAAAAATATTTACAGGTAGGAACTGATGAAGTATATGGTTCTTTGGGTAAAACCGGTTATTTCTATGAAACTACACCTATTCAGCCAAATTCACCATATTCTGCATCAAAAGCGAGTGCAGATTTGCTTGTAAGAGCTTATTATGAAACTTATAAACTTCCTGTATTAAATACAAGATGTTCAAATAACTATGGACCATATCAATATCCTGAAAAATTAATTCCTTTCTTTATTTCGCAATTGTTAAAAGGTGAAAAAGTTCCTGTATATGGAGACGGATTAAATGTAAGAGATTGGTTGTATGTATATGACCACTGTAAAGCTATTGATGTTGTTTTACACAAAGGCAGAATTGGTGAAGTCTACAACATAGGCGGGCACAACGAAAAAACAAATATGGAAATAACAAGATTAATTCTTGACGCAATGGGTAAAGACGAATCTTCTATAAAATATGTAGAAGACAGATTGGGCCATGACAGACGTTATGCCATTGCTAATGATAAAATTCAAAATGAATTAGGCTGGGAACCTTCCGTAACATTTGAAGAAGGTATTAAATTAACAATAGATTGGTATTTAAATAATCAAGATTGGATAAAATCTATAGAAGCTAAGAAAGCGAGTCTTGTGTAATGAAAATTCTTGTAACTGGTGCAAAAGGTATGCTTGGTCAGGATTTATGTCCTGTTCTTGAAGATGAAGATTACGAAGTTGTCGAAACTTCAATTGAAAATCTTGATATAACAGATATAAATAACGTTCAAGAAATAATATTGAAAGAAAATCCTGATATTGTAATTCATTGTGCCGGTTATACAAATGTTGATTTGGCAGAAACAGAAAAGGAACTTGCACATAAAATTAATGTTATCGGAACCGAAAATGTTGCTAAAGTTTGTGGAGAAAATGATGTTACATTGATTTATATTTCTACAGATTATGTCTTTGACGGAACAAAAGGTAAACCCTATACTCCGGAAGATACTCCAAATCCGTTGAATTATTATGGTGAAACAAAGTTAGTAGGTGAGCTTGCTGTTCAAGAATATTGCAAAAAATATTATATTGTAAGAACAAGTTGGTTATATGGTCACCATGGTAAAAATTTTGTAGAAACAATGATTTCTCTTGCTGATAACACGGAAGTAAAAGTAGTAAATGATCAAGTCGGATGTCCTACTTGGACAATGGACTTAAGTGAAGGAATTTTGGATTTAATTCAGAATGAATCTGATTACGGTATTTATCATATTTGTGGAAGTGATTATACTTCTTGGTATGAATTTGCAAAAGAAATA
>CADCPD010000166.1 GCA_902803265.1 uncultured bacterium
GACTTTACCTAAAAGATAACATTTTGTATATATCATTACAAGGGATGAATTCTGTATTAAGATACAGATTATATAATTAATAGCCTAAATTATCCAAAATTCTTGAAGTAGAATAAGATTTATTCAATGTATAAAAATGAAGACCTGACACAAGTTTAGAATCAATAAGGGCTTGACACTGTTCTGTTGCAAAATCAATACCTAATTTTTTAACATCGTCCGAATTCTCTTTATATCTTTCTAATCCATTCAATAATTTTTTAGGAATTGAAACGGATGCCATACTCATCATTTTTTCAAACTGTTTGTAGCTTAAAATTGGTAATACACCAAAAGCAACAGGAACATTTATCCCAATTTTATTAATTTTTTCTAAATAATTAAAAAATTTATCATTATTGAAACACATTTGCGTAAAAATAACTTCTCCACCAGCACAGATTTTTCTTTTCAAATTAAGTATATCCGTATCTAAGTCGGGAGCATCAATATGTCCTTCAGGATACCCTGCAACTGCAATGGATAAATCAGTATTTGTTTTTATAAAGTCTACTAATTCATTTGCATATCTAAAATCTCTGTAACAAACAGTAATATCTTTTGGTTCATCACCACGTAAAGCCAATATATTTTCTATATTATATTTCTCAATTTCTTTCAGATATGTTTCTATATCTTCTTTTTTTGAACAAATACAGGTGAAATGCGGCATAACACTAATTTGAAGAGTGTCATAGATATAAGATATAATATCCAAAGACAAATTACGGTTAGAGCCACCAGCACCGTAAGTTACAGATACCAAAGACGGATTATATTTTTTTAACATCTCCAATTCTGAATATAACTTACTTAGTTTTTCGCCACTTTCATCATCTTTTGGAGGAAAAACTTCATAAGAAATAGCTAATTCCCCAATTTTATAAATATCACTTAATTTCATACTCAGATTATACCATAAATTTGCTTTTTTAAATTACTCCAACAAATCAGAACGACGCTCTTTAGTTCTTTTTAGACTTTCTTCCCGTCTATATTTTTCAATTTCAGAATGATTACCGTTTAATAAAACTTCAGGAACTTTATAGCCCCTATATTCTCTAGGTTTAGTATATTGAGGATATTCCAAAAGACCATTAGAAAAACTATCTTCTTCAGCAGAGAGTAATTTTCCTAAAGTTCCGTCAAGTTTTCTGCTCACAGAATCAATTAAACATAATGCAGGAAGTTCACCACCGGTCAAAACAAAATCACCAATTGAAACTTCATACGGTTTAATAATATCTCGAATCCTTTCATCAAAACCTTCATAATGTCCGCAAATAAGAATAATTTGCTCATATTTAGCAAAATCAACACACATTTGTTCATCAAAAGTTTTACCTTGAGGGGTAAGCATAACCGTAAGAGAATTTTCATATTTAATAATACTCTCATAGGCATCAACGTAAGGCTGAGCCATTAAAACCATTCCCGCACCTCCACCATATGGAGTATCATCAACTTTTTTATGCTTATCCAAAGAAAAATCACGAGGATTAATCGTACTAACGTCAATAATATTATTTTCTCTTGCTCGTTTCATTATGCTTAGAGAACAATAATTTTCTATCATGTCAGGAAATAAAGTTAGTACATCAAACCTCATTCTTCTATCAAGCCTTCTAAATTATCTATAATAATTCTATTATTTTCAAATTCAATTTCTTTACAGATATCTTTTACAAAAGGGATATAAGAAATTTTTCCGCTGGCAGTTTTTACGGTTAATAAATCAGTACCGCCATTATTTGAAACACCGACAACAACAGCAAGCTTAGCACCATCAGCAAAAATTTCCATTCCTATTAAATCACTTGTCAAAAATTCATCTTCTTCCAAAGAACCTTTTAAAGAATCTTCTTCAACACACAAAGAACAACCTTTATACTCCATTAATTCATCAATTGAATTAATTTCTTTAAACTTCATTATTGCACATTTATTATTAAATTTTACGGACAAAACAGTAACCGGGACATATTCCCCATTGTAATGAATAAAAGCAGATTTCAAAGTTTGGATAAAGTTATAATTTTGCTTAGAATATCCAACTTTAGCTTCGCCTTTTATACCATGAAAATTTAAAATTTTTGCAACTGATACTAATTTATTCTTCATCTTTTTTAGTTTTTCTTGTTGCACGCTTTTTCTTAGGAGCTTCATCAGAATCATCAGCAACTACTTCAGACGCAACAACAGCTTCTTCTTTTTTCTTTTTTGTTGCACGGGTTTTCTTAGGAGATTCTTCCGCTTCAGCAACTGCAACAGAAGAATTATCTACAACATCTTCGTCAGCAGATTTCTTCTTTGAAGATTTCTTTGTTTTAGCAGGCGTTTCAGCTGTTTCTTCAGTTTTTTGCTTTCTGTATTCTTCAGGAGCATCTTCTCTATCCTGATTCCATCTTTCAAGCCCCATTTGTGCTCTTATAAGACCAATACCAACGTGAACACGCCATTCATCCATTCTCAATTGCGTTGCAATAATTTTATGACAACCTATAGGAGGAAGAGGCAATAATGGTTCATAAAGACTCTTAATAGCCAACATTTGGTCTTCTGAAATAGCTAATTTTCTCTTTGGATAAGGAAGTTTTGGCAACATTAATTTTTGTCTTACCAAATTAATACCAAAAAATACTTTTCTTGGTTCTAATTGCATTTTTTCCCCAATAACTTCATGAGCATCAGGATTTGGTAAAGGTAACATTGTTTTATATAAGGCCTCAATAACTTCTAATTGTTCCTTTGTAACTAAAAGTGGTTTAGCTTGTTTTTGAGGTCTTTGAGGCTTACGACCGCCACCAAATCTGTTACCGCCTTGAGGTCTTCTTTGTTGGAAACCTCCGCCAGATCTGTTATCTCTGTTAAAGCCACCGCCTTGCGGACGTTGTTGATAACCACCGCCTCTGCTATCTCTGTTATAACCTCCACCTTGAGGACGCTGTTGATAACCACCGCCTCTGCTATCTCTGTTATAACCTCCACCTTGAGGACGTTGTTGATAACCACCACCTCTGCTATCTCTGTTATAACCTCCGCCATAACCGGAACTTCCGCCATAAGTACTTTCACGTCTTTGATAACCGCCTTGAGAATATCCACCGCCAGAAGAATAACCTCCTTGAGAGTAATTATCACGGCGTTGATAACCTCCGGAAGAATATCCATTATCTCTAGACTGATAACTGCTTCTAGGTCTGTCATTATCTTGTCCAAAACTATAAGACCCTTGTCTTTGGTTTTGACTTTCTGAACTATAACCGTTCATACCGCCTTGTTCAGGACTACCATCAGAACCACCTTCTGCTTTTTTTTCAGCATACAAACAATTAGGACATATTACACGTTTGGGGTTTTTGGTTTCAAATTCTGCGCCACACTTGATGCACTTATTTACATACATATTTTTAAGCCTCTTTAATACTCTGGTAAACTAATAAAATCTAATTAAAAATTAATAATAAAAATTGCTCCTCAATTGATAATAAATAAAATTTAAAAATAACTAATTAAATCTAAAACTAACGTCTATTTCTACTATTTCACTTTATTCTTACATGTATTATAACTAAAATTCTTGATTTTGCAAGTCATGGGTTTTATTTTTCTACCATAAAAGTTACTGGACCGTCATTTACAAGAGAAACTTTCATCATAGCACCGAATTTACCGTGCTTAACAACAGCAACATGGTTTGAAACATATTTCAAAAATTCTTCATAAAGTTCATTTGCAACAGTTGGATGAGCAGCTTTATCAAAAGAAGGGCGAGTACCTTTTTTTGTATCACCGCACAATGTAAATTGAGATACTACAAGTAATTCACCATTTACGTCTTTTAAAGATAAGTTCATTTTTTCATTTTCATCTTCAAAAATCCTTAAATTTAAGATTTTGTCTGCCAATTTATAAACATTTTCAATTGTATCTTCTTTATCGACACCAAGGAATACAAGCAAACCTTTTTCTATTTTCGAATAAAGCTCTCCCTCAATTGTAACTGATGCTTCATCTACTCTTTGAATAAGCCCTTTCATACCACCTTACCTCTTAATTGTCCGCATGCTGCATCAATATCAGCACCACGTTCTAATCTTATAGTAACTTTCTTACCCGAATGTTCCAAAATACATTTAAATTTCATAATATCATCACTATTCGGACGTTTAAAACTTGTTTCATCAACAGGATTATAAGGTATTAAATTAACATTACATTTTATATCTCTTAAATACATTGCAACTTCTTTTGCATGTTCAATTTTATCATTTATATCTCTTATTAAAAGATATTCTATGGTTATTCTTCTACCTGTTACATCGTTATAATATTTTAAGGCTTTTTTTAGTTCTTCCATAGGATATTTGGTATCAATCTGCATTAAAGTTTTTCTAATATTTGAATTTGGAGCATGCAAAGAAAGTGCTAATGTAATTTGAAGATTTTTATCAGCAAGCTCTTTAATTTTAGGAATTATACCGCTGGTTGAAACTGTTATTCTTCTTTGGCTTACAACTAAATTTGTATTAATAAAATCAATCGCATTTAACACATTATCAAGATTTAAAAGAGGTTCGCCCTGCCCCATAAATACTATATTTGTTACTTTTAAACCGGTATCTCTTTGGATAGTTAAAACTTGTTCTATAATTTCCGATGAAGTTAAATTTCTTATAAACCCTCTCTTCCCAGTCGCACAGAATTTACAATTTACACTACAGCCAACTTGAGAGCTAACGCAAGCAGTTAAATTTGCTCTATTATCAAATCTCATAAGAACTGTTTCTACACATTCACCGTCAGGATACTCAATCAAATATTTTATGGTTCCATCTTTAGAAGTTTGTTTTCTTTTTATAGTTGATGTTGTAATTGTTGCTATTTGATTTAATTCATCTCTGAATTTTTTACTCAAATCAGTCATCTCATCAATACTTTTAGCAGATTTTAAATAAACCCAATTAAAAATTTGTCTTGCTCTAAATGCAGAAGCGCCAAGAGGTTTAATAAGGTCATTTATTTCTTCTAAATTTAGTGATGAAAGATTAATTTTTTCCATTATTCACTCTCTTTTTCAAGATTTAAAATCTCTGTTATTGCCTTTAATCTCAAAATATCCTCTAAAACTTCTTCCTGCCAACCTTTAAATCCACAACTTATTGGTAGAATATCTATCGGATTTTCAGGAAAATCTTTGCATATTTGAGGTCTGTCATCATAATTTGGGCATAAATTAGCATCTGTCACTAAATCACAATGATAAAAATATAATTTTTCGTTTGTAACATCAACTGTATCAAAATAATCAGGATACAAATCTTTTATCGTGTCAAAATCTTCATATAATTTGAAATATTTAGTAAATTCCTGAGCAAATTTATCCCCCTTATCAGCAAGATTTTTTAAATCATCAGGCGAATTTGGAGTAGCCGCCAATTTACAGCACGCACCACATTTTACACATTTATACTTTGATTTAGCACTTAAAATTTTATTTCTTAGCTCTAAAATTCTATCTTCTGCCTTATCATCAAAAAGTTTCAATTCTTCTTTCATAATTTCAGCATAACGAGTTTTTATATTTTCGAATTTATTCAATATATCAGTCATAAAAAAATACTACCACATAATTAGCTAACAGAATAATTAAATTTAAGAATGTTAAATTTATACTACAGAATAAAAGGAGGGCATAGTGATTAGTGAAAGAATTACAGAATTACTTAACGAACAACTTAACAAAGAATTTTATTCAGCTTATTTATATTTGTCAATGGCTAATTATTTTCATAAAATTGGGCTGCACGGTTTTACAAACTGGTGCACAATTCAAGCAAAAGAAGAAGCCGAACACGGTATGATTATCTTTGAATTTTTAAATAATTACGATGCAAATTACAAATTTCAAAGTATTCCCGCTCCGGAAACAGATTTTAAAAGCACCCTTGAAGCAATGGAACTTGCATATTCTCATGAAAAAAGCGTAACATGCTCAATTAATTGTATAAAATCGGCTTCCGAAGAATTTAAAGACCATATAACATCCATGTTTATGGATTGGTACATTCAGGAACAATTTGAAGAAGAACATATCTTAAGAACAATAATAAATAAACTAAAATTCTGTGTAGACAACAAAATAATTTTAATGTTGATGGATAAAGAATTAGGTAAGAGAGAATACAAAAAAGTAGAATATAGTTATTAACAAAAAAGACCTGAATTGTATTCAGGTCTTTTTGTATATTTTGGTTTGGTTTTGGTTTTTGGTTTATTTGTTTTGATTATGCATGTTTTGTGAAGATTACTTTTGCTGCTGCTTTCAATCC
>CADCPD010000167.1 GCA_902803265.1 uncultured bacterium
AATATAATTTTAAATGGTCCTCCACCACCAAATAACATAGCAATAAGACCACCAATTAATCCAAAAATTCCACCTTGTTTCTTTTTAGGTGCCTTTGACCCAACCTTTGCTTTAAATGAATTAAATAATTTAATAACAGGTGATTGTTTCTTTTCAGTTGCACCAAAACGTAATTTATAAATTTCTCTTGCTCTGTTTTCATCTGCAACTTTTTTATAAATTTTTGTAAATCCTGATAAAGCTGCTAACAATGAACCTAAAATCACGCCATTTTTAACAGTCTCTTTAATTCCCCTACCCATTAATAGGTTTTTATTTTTTGAATCCTGAATCATTGTTTGATTCATTTTTTTATCAAAACCTTTAACATTAGCATCTTTATCAACTCCGGAAACATTTGCTTGGCGTTTAAATAATCCAAATCTTGCTTTTGATAATTTTCCAGTTTTATCGGTTCCGTTGAGAAATTGTTAAAGATTTTGATTTATCCATTGTACTGGCTTTAGGATTTCTTTTTATTAATGATGTTGGCTTTTCTTTATCCTTTGTTGCTTTTGCTGAACTTGATCTTGAACTTGTACTTTGTTTATCAAGTCTTTCAGCCTTTTTCATTGCTTCAAGTTGTTTTTCAGTTAATTCATTAATTTTTTCAACTTCAAGCTCATCAACCTTTTCATTAATTTTTTCAATATTTTCATCAGTATGAGCTTCAATAGCTGCATTTTCTTTTTCCAGCTCTTTCATATTTTGCTCAGCTTTATCACCTAACACTTGATTAGCAGCTTCTTCAGAAAGACCTTCGGTTTCTTTTTTATCAGATTTACTTAATTCAGATTCAGCTTTAGCAAGATCATCTAACGAAGCCTGTGTTAATGCCTGAGTATCAACAAATTTTAAATTTTGTTCTGATAACTTTTTTATTTGTTCATTCATGTCATTAATAACAGAATCTGATGTATTAGTTTTTAATGCTGCAGCATTTGTTTCAGCTTGTTTTTGAAAAGCATCAGCAACAGCATTTTCAGTGGCTTGTAACTCGGATGCTGAAATATTTCCTTTACTTGATTCATTAAGTGCTTTTAAATTTTCATTAATAACATTTTGTCCGTTCTTTTAAAGAATTTATAATTTCAGTACTATCTAGAGCTTTTTCTTTATTATCGATTTCATAATCTGATTTTTCAGGAATTGCATCTTTTAAACCATCTAACTTTGATGCAACAAGTTCTTGAAGTCCGGACATATCTATTGCTTCAGATATCCATACTTTCCATTCATCTTTTAATGATTTATTATTTAAAATCATATCAGAATATGATTTCATTAATTCTTCAGGAAATTCTTTAGGTAATTCAACTAATACTGGTTTTTCGGCCGAATTTACATTACTTCCAGGACCACCAAGAGGATTTTGTCCGCTGTGTTAACTTATTTGAACCTGGCGCAGAGCCTTTTTGTGAAGTAACATAATCAATAAATGATTTATTTAATGATTTTAATGAAGCATCAATTGATCTTAAAGCCGTTAATTTATCAGTTTCTTCTTTTATTGAATTTTTTGTTTCAGGGGCTAACGCTTTTGTATTTAATGTATCTTTTCCCGCCTGTTTTGCCTGTTTTTCATTTAATGAAGATATTGGTTTAATTGCTGCCTTTGATGCAGCTGTTTTAGCAGAACTTTGAGGCGCATCACTTGTAATTGATACTGTTAATTTAGTTTTTGTTGAAGTTGCAGTAGCCGATGTCTTTGCCATATAAAATCATAAAAAATTATTATCATTTTATATATTTATTATTTTACTAACACAGCTTAGTTATACCTTTTTCAGTATAAACACCAAAATGCCATCCTCGTGCTTTACAAAAGTTCATTGCAGCTTCCCATTTACAATGATTTCGTTTTACTACAATTGTCTCAGCTAAAAGTTTTTCAGGAGTTTTTCTTTTTGTAATTTTTGGAGTTGTCGACTGATTGAATGGTTTAATTTCTATTAACCATTTTATTGGCAATCCATCTTTTGTTGTTCCAAGTTCAAAAAATAAATCAATAACATATCTATGAGTTTCATTATTTCTTGTTTTATCAACATAAGGAATAATAAAATTTTCAGATCCCCATTTAACAACATTTACATTTTTATCTAAAGATATAAAAGCTCTTAATTCCCAAGTTGACCTATAAATTGGTAATTTACTTCCGACATATTTTTTCATATTCATCGGAGTATATTGTCCGGTGTTTTCCTAT
>CADCPD010000168.1 GCA_902803265.1 uncultured bacterium
GTATCTTGGACCGACGCCGTGTATTAATCCTTGATAAAGCGGTGATTTATCAAGATTTGACATTATAATTTTATGAGTTTCTTCATTTGTTCTTGTCAAATAACAGTCATACTGCGGTCTTATTGGTCTGTTAGGTTTAAACGAATAAAAATTTAACTCTTTATCTCCGGGTTGAAGCGTCATCTTTGAATAATCAATTGTTCTTTTATCAACACGAGGAGGTGTTCCTGTTTTTAGTTTTTTTAGAGTTAAACCGCATTTACGTAATGAATCAGACAAACCTATTGCCGGCATTTCTCCAAGTCTTCCTGCGGGATAGGCTTTTAAACCGACATATATTTTACCGTCAAGAGATGTACCTGTTGTTAAAATTACCGTTGGAGCAAAATGTTCTATTCCAAATTCATCAACAACAGATGAAACTTGATTATCAGTTAATTTCAACTCAACAATACAAGCTTGTCGGATATGAATATTATCTGTAGACTCAATAACATTTCGCATATAAGCCATATATGCTTTTTTATCTGATTGAGCTCTTAAAGCTCTGACAGCAGGGCCTTTAGACGAATTAAGAACTTTCATTTGCATATAAGTTGCATCAGCAGCTTCTCCCATAACGCCGCCTAATGCGTCTATTTCTCTAACAAGAGTAGATTTGGCAGGACCTCCAATTGCAGGGTTACAAGGCATAAGTGCAATATTATCCGCATTAATTGTACATAATAATACCTGTAAACCCAGCCTTGCAGCAGAAATTGCAGCTTCACATCCCGCGTGACCGGCTCCAACAACTATACAATCATATTTATTATCAACATATCTCATATCCATATTAAAATTATAGTACAAAAGTTGTGTTATAATTTGCATATGAAAAAATTATTTATATTCTTTATTATATTTTTATTTCCGATATCCGTTTATGCTAAAACATTGGATGCAAAAATTTCTTATGACTGGGTATCAATGGCACAAACTGATAGAAATTCTCTTGTAAATGAAATTTGTGATTCTTTGTCGAAATCTGACTATATTCCAAGTAAAATTTCAAAACAAGATTTTAAAGCTGCATTTAATGATAAATTAAAAGATAAAAATACTAAATTACATTACTATCAAGCTGCTTCAAAAGTTACATATACTGATGATTATAAAATTTCAGGATTTTTTAAAGGCAATTTGCTTATTATGTACGCTATACAATACAATGAGGATGTTCTTCATAATTATTATTACGATTCCTTTGGCAGATTAAGATTTGTCGATTATATTTCATATAATTATCCGAATTATCCATATTTCTCAAAACAGTTTTACAGAGATGGCAAAGTCGTTGCATATTTTTATTACTTATCTGATAATATGCAATTTATTTTTGACGATAAATTCAAATTTAAAGGTGTTTGGCAGAACAAAAATATGTATGATATAAACGGTAAAGTTGTGCTCACACGAGGTGAATTTAACTACTAATTAATGCAGTTATTCTACCCATTTGAAGCTTCTTACATCATCATTACCGTTAATATCACCATTGATATCAACAGTAAAGATTCGGTATTTGTTATTAGATAATTCAATTCCAGGAATTTTATTAATATTCTCAACTATTGAGTTGTCAGAATCTTCGCTTAAATTAATCCAAGGAATAGTATTAAATAACGCATTGAGCGATGCATTTCCAATTGGTCCAAGTACACTTGATGTATTTCTTAGCAAACGTCCAAAGATTTTCATATTAGCAACAGAAGTTTCAATATCGACATTTCCAACAATAAATAGATTTAAGTTTTTTCCTTGCGAATATATCTGAATATCGTTAAACTTACCATTTTTCAAATCTAAGGTGCCAATTATTGACTCAAATTCACCTGTTCTTAGTGGCGTAATTAAATCAATAAGTCCGTTAAACGATAAATTAGTTATGCCACCTTTAACTAGATTTGCCGCATTTAATAAATATTCCATTGAGCCAAGCTTAGGCATTTTGCCGTCTATAATTTTAAATCCACCATGACCTGATACAGTTTTTACACAATCGTCCTGCGTATAGCCTTTACAACTAAAATCCATTTCTCCGTTTAGTTTACCTGATATCTGATTTTTTAAATTCAATATTTTATCTGTTAACTCACCTGAGTCAACATTATCAATTACTACAGACATATTATTAACAGCATTTATAGTATTCAAAGAATAATTACCCTTGATAATCCCATTTGCTGCCAAAAATCTAAAATCAGAAATATTTAATACTTTATTTTTATCAAAATTCGCAGTCGCAGTTATATTGTTTAATAAGAATCTATTAACTAGTATAGAATCTGCTTCAAATTTTGCAGTCTTTATGAATATATCAGGGATGACCAATTTAGCACTTTTTGGGCTATTTATTATTTGCTCATTTGAATTAATTTCAATTTCTCTTATATGAGATACAATTGATGAAATATTTAAATTATTAACACGAAGTTTAAGTTCATTAACTGACAATGGTGGAATAAATTTATTCTCCATAATAGTGCTTAGTTTAAATTTTTCGTTAAATATATCACCTTCAGCAGAAATACTAGCAATTCTTTGGTTAAAATTAAAATTAGCGTATTTCAGATTAAATAGATAATCAGGAATTGATATTCTTCGAACAATAAGATTTCCAATAATTTTTGGATTCAACAAATTACCATTAATTTTAATATCAGATGAGAAAGTACCTTGTTTTATAAGTGGTCTTCTAAAAAGCATGTTAAAGAATCGAGCATCATTATCAGCCATTGTTTTAATTACAAAATTATTAAACACAATATCATCTTTAAGAAGTTTTAAACCTCCTGTGACATACAACTCTCTTGATAATCGCATTCTATTGTTATTTGTTTTTAGTAAAACATCTTTAGATATATTTTTAACTAAAATAGTATTTTTATTTCTAACATCAGCATCCATATTTAGAATTATAGGATTAATATCATCTCCAAACGTTCCTCCCATGTAGTATATTTTTGAATTAGCATCAAGATTCATTGTGGATTTAATATTAAAATTATCTTGAGTTCCATTAATAGTCATATTTTGATTAATATTACCTCTGACTTTGATAGGATATACAAATTTTCTGTTATAAATATTGTCTATAAAAGTCTGATTTGGTTTTAAATTCAAATATATATTATAATATGGAACATTAGATAAATTATTTATTTTACCGGAAATAAATAAAGGCATAGAATCAATTTTTAAATTGATATTATTCAAATTTAAATCCTCATTTTTTATTGTAAAATTGCCATTTATAATTTCACAATATGAATTTGTAGGTTTATACATTAAGCTATAATTATTAAAGTTAACAAATCCATCCGCTTTAAATTTGGAATAATCAAATTTATTGATACTGCCAGAATAGTCTGCAGAAAAAGAAATTAAACTTTTTCTATTAGGGGCATTTTTATTAATCGGCAATAATTTACCATTTGAAAATGTAGAAATAATATCATCAACAGACATATTATCTGAATTAATTTTTATATTAGCCAAATCATCATTAATTTCCCCTTTAATTTTTAAAACAGAGTTATTAATAGCTGACTCTAAGAATAATTTCAAATTTAAATTATCAAAATCAATATTTCCACTTATATTTGAAATGTGTAATTTTAAGTCAGGAATTAAAGAAGTAATATTGTGCAATTTTACCGAACCAGCAGCAAAAATATTTTTTCCCAAAATAATATCATACGTATTTAAAACTTTGCCATTAAGTTTAAATTTTACATCAGCAAGACCTGATTCAACTTCTAATTGATTAAGTTTACCACCAATATCAACTAACATTGGTGAAGTTTTCAGAATTTTTAGAAGCTCTTTAGCAGGTTGATGTTTAGTTTCAACATCAAAATTCAATACGCCAAATAATGTGCAAGTTCCGTTAACACTAATTGGCTTATCAAACAAAGTGGCAGATTTTGTTGTAAATATTGTATTTCTGTCGTCAAATTTTAAGCTACCAGATGCATTTTTTAAAACCATATTATGAACATCTATAAAGGAAACTGTACCATTATTAAAATTGAAAACTCCGTATGCATGAGGATTATATTTGTTTCCTTTTACATTTAAATCTATATTTCCCAGACCTTTAATATCCATTATCGGAACAGGACCCAAGTCAAAATTTAATACTTTATGCACAGGCATTAAAACATATTGAGCTATACCTAAATCAACACTTTTTGTGCTTTTAATAATTATATCAACATCTTTTTTCCCATATAACTCAATATCCCCTCCAACAGTAACATATTGATTTACTGCAGCTGGGACAAATACATCCAGAATAATTTTATCATCTTTAAAATGTAAATTTATATCTGCTTTCTTTGCGCCATTACTAATTGGCTTTTCAGTAACATATGCATTAGTAATTTTTAAATCCCCATTAACATTTGGGGTAACAGTGTTACCGGTAATGTTCAGATCCATATTAACATCGGCAAAAAATTTTGCTTTTACAAGTGTTTCGATATCAAATTCTAAATCCTCAAAATATTTATTGTTAGCAGGAAGTAATTCAACTATTTTTTCAGCACGTGAATTTTTGGATGAAATATTGATATTCAATATAGGATTTTTGGATGTAATTTTATCTATTCTACCTTTTATTTCAGCATTAAGATTATCTGTATTAAAAGTTAATTCATTAATAAGCAAGTTTTTCTTTTTTGCAGATAACTTTGAAGAAGCAGTAATTTTACCATTATAGTAATAAGGTAAAGCAAAATCATTTCCATTTATCCCAAAGTTCTCAAGAATAAAATTAGTATTATACTGCAAAGTTTTATTGGATAATTTTTCAGAATGTGTTTCAAAATTAAGTTTGCCCTTTAAATCATTATATTCATTGTTTGTAAGATAACTTACATATTTTGATAAACAAGATAAGTCAAAATTAGTTATCATAACACTTGCATAGGAATTTTTATTTGAAAGATTTTTAAAAAAAGGCATTTTTAAATTTACCTCAAAGTTTAAATTAGAAGTACTATTTTCAAGTGTTAAGTCAATATCAGAAGAAAGTTTATATTGTTTATTTTTTATAAATTTGTCTATAATTATGTAATCAGCATTTATTACATGAAACTTATTTAAAGATTTATCATTAATATTTACTTTTAATTCTTGTATATTGAGTTTAATATTTTGTATATCAATTGGCTGCTTATCTGATTTTGGAATCAGATAAGAACCTAAATAAAGTTGATTATCCTTAGTGTATGTAAGGTTAGCAATTATATCATCTGCAGAAAAATAATTAATATTACATTTTCCTGTTAAAAATCTAAAAACGGAAATTTCTATTTTAGGTTTTTCAATACTTAGAGCATAAGTACTATCATTATTAATAAGATTAAAATTATCAGCAGAAAACCATATAGAAGGGAACAGTCCCATTTTTAAATTCGGATTTGAAATATCAATATTATAGCCAGTTTTGTCTAATATGATTTTTTCGTAATTATCAATATTTTTAGGAACATTAAAAGCTAAAGGTATGCCCCAATAATAAACGGCATACATCAAGACTAATGAAAGAATATATATTAATAATTTTTGACGAAAACTCATAATTTATTAACTCAAAATTATACAACTATAATCCTATAATATAGTTTGCTAATCCTTCCCCCATCGACATACACGACGGAATAATTCTTACTGCTCCTTGTGCATAAAAATCTGCAGATACACATCTTCCGGCAACATATAAATTAGAATAATCAGCAGATATTAACGATTCAATCGGAAGCTGATATTCAACTTCAGTATTTAAAAGCACAGACTTATTATCATTAGTTGAATGTACATCTACAGGATAGTTTGATATCACTACAGGGTTATCAAACTTTTTACCAGATTTTATATCATCTAAAGTCAATACATACTTACCCTTGATTCTTCTAGAAACACGAACTCCAAGCATATCAGCTATAGATGATATATATGCTTCTTCAAAGCCATGTAAATATAACTTGCAAAAATTAGCAAGTCTGAATATAGTTTCTCTACCACTAATTAGTGCCAATGAATAATTAGCAACATTCATAGGGTTGATAACATTATCAGTATATATGCGTGGGCAGTTAAATGCAATAGATTTAGGCATTTTAGGTATAGTAAAAAGCTGAAAATAATTTCTATCCTCATTCTTCAGTATACCTCCTTTTACAGCATCATCAAACAGCGGTTTAAGGGCCCAATTTTTGTCTGAATCCCATGTATAAGCAGTTGATAAATGTATTTCATCTCCTATTTGGCATGAAGTTGTAACTGTTCTATCATCATCAAATTCCATCAACCATGAAGCAAATTCCTGCACATTAACATTTGACATAACAAATCTCAAACTTGATGGTTGATATTCATCATTTTTATTTAAAAATTCACAATTGCAAATTTTCGCCAAATCACAATTTCCTGATGCATCAATATAATATCTCGATTTGATATGTTCTGATAACATTTTTGAAGAAATAGTAACATCATTAATACAGTTATTATCAATTTTTACATCCGAAATACAACTGTCAAACATTATCTTGACA
>CADCPD010000169.1 GCA_902803265.1 uncultured bacterium
CAGAATTAAATACTCCATTTTTATTCTTAGATAGAATAAAAAAAGTACCATTCTTTGATAACCTAAAATTGTCATTCTTTATTGATGCAGGTAAAATCTTTAATCCTACAATTAGTGACGTTATTTATAAAAGACCAATGGAAGCTATTTCAGCAGGTGTTGGTGTTAAATTATATATCCCAGGAATTGGTCCATTGGCTATCGATTACGGTATTCCTCTTACAAACTGTGGACCTAATGGTAATAAAAACGGATACTTCACCTTTGGTGTAGGCGATATGATGTATTAAAAATAAATATGAAAGGAACAAATAAAATGAAAAGTTTGAAAAAATTAATTGCAACATTAATGATAACAGGAGCATTATCTATAGGAAACACCGTCTTTGCGGAAGGAATCGGCTACATTGATACCGAAAAAATTTATGCAGGATATAGTGCAATTCAATCTGCAATGCAGGAAATAAGCCAAAAAGAATTAGCTCTACAAGAATATTTACTTCAACAAGAAAAAAAATCAAAGACTTTATCATCACCTATTCAAAAGAAAAATTTTGAAGAGCAAGTAGCTAAAGAATTTAAATCAAAAAAAGAAGCATACCTAAAATTTAAGCAAGAAAAAGAACAAGAAATTTATAATAAAATTCAAAATGCATCAAGAGAAGTGCTTGTAGAACAAAAATTAGACGCAATAGTAGATGCAAGAGTAATATTTGTGGGTGGTATTGATGTTAGTGATTTAGTTATTGCAAAACTAAAAAAAGGCGTTAAATAAAACACCACAAATTTATAATTATATTTATTAGAAGGAGTAAAAAATGTTTAAAAATACAAAACTTCAATACATAATAAAAACCGTACCTGCTGATACTACAGAACCATTAGAAAATTTATTAAATGAAATGTCAGCTGACGGTTGGGAATTATATTCGATGCATGAAGTTGAAGCTGATGAAGGTTTTAATTTTAACTGTATTTTTGTAAAAGATGCTAATTTGACAACCCACAATGCCTATGATGAAGTTATGAATATTTCTGCATTTAAAAGCCAAATGGAAAAAATGCTTTCACAAAAACTTACACCTTATGAAATAACAAAGGATATTCAATCAAAAATAAAAGAACAAAAGAAAAAAGTTCAAAAATATAAAAATCAACTTGAAAATGCAACAGCGGGTTCAAGCGAAAGAAAAACTCTTAATAATAAGATGTCTGCGGGGTATAAAGAGCTTGAGAATTTACAACACAGCCTTGTTAAAGCAATATCTCCAGATGAAATGTTTAATTATATTTCAAGCGAAAAATTTTCAATTCACTTAAACGAGGAAATAGTTGAATTCGTAAGTCCTGATGCAGATAATGAAAATGATTTATTAAGTGAAACAGTTAAGATAAGACAACAATTAACTGACGAATTAGGATACGTTATTCCAAAAATAATATTTAAAGATGATGAATTACTTGCACCGTTTGAATTTTCAATAAATATCAGAGAATTAAGCGTATTTAATTCATTTGTATATCCTAATTATTTAATGTATTTCCAAGATGATATAAATATCAAAAAGAAAAAAAATATGTATACTGGTATGGATTCAATAACAGGAAGAAAAATCATCTGGATACCAAAAGAGGAAACAAAAGATTTTTGGCAAAAAGGAATAACTCCATCGGAATACATCGGTAGAGCATTAGAATATATTTCAATAAAATATGTTGAAGAGTTATTAGATTATGAAACCGTTAACAGATATATGGATTTGGTATCAGAAAAAAATCCATTCTTAGTTGAAAATATTATCGGAGATTTTATTTCAGTCTCTGAACTAAGATATTTAATTGTAAGCCTCATAAGAGAACGTGTTTCAATAAAAGATATAGTTTATTTCTTTGAAAAAATAAATGATTTTTCAGATGAACCAACAAAAGAAGATTTATTGGATAAAATAAGACTTTCTATGGCAAGAATTATATGCAATAAATATCTTTCTGACGAGGATACCATTCAAGGTATAGAATTTGCAGATAAGACAATGCTTAATATGTTTAGAGCTCAACAAGAAGATAACGAAGATAATATCGTAAGACTTGAAGCGGCAAAAATAGAAAAAATTGTTGATAAATTAGAAAAAACAGCTGATAAATTAGGGTTAGAAAATATCATTTTAATAGTTCCAATGGAAGTAAGACATATGATATTTATGATATTCTCTCAATACATAAATAATTTAACCGTTCTAGCAAGAGAAGAAATAACTAACTATTATAATTACGAAACAATAGCAGAACTTTAATAACACTTGAACAAAATAAAAGAGGTGAGGTTCAAAATTGAACCTCACCTCTTTTATTAATTAATTATTAATTTAAATCTTCTTGTTTGTCTTTTTTAACAGCAGATATTCGATAAACTAATTGTTCCTCTTTTGAAGGTTCATGCTCATCATTATCATATATTTTATTTAAATCCTTAACTCTCATTTTTGCACTGAGAACATTTGCAACGTTCAGCATCGCCAAAGAACTCAATGTAGCATTTAATTGTGCACTTCTATCTACATAAGGATTACTGTTCATTCTGTTATTAGCTTCTTCTTCACCATTTTTTCGTTGGGCGTAGTATTCGTTACCTTGTCCATTTTTATCTTCTTGTAAAGAAGCCGCCGTACCTGAAATATCACCGCTTTTAAAGTTAAAAGCGCCTCCTATTCCGTAAAAGCCTGCCGCTCTGTTATCTACCATTTTATTTAACCTTATTTAACATGTTTGTACCGCATACATTCCGTACGCACTCATGTAAAAAGCATAAAGATTTTTTTTGCTACCATGGTAATTTATTATTTACAAAAGTTTACATAAAACTATAAAATTTTAACAATTCCTTGTCGATAAATTGTAACTTCATCATCAAAAACACCTGCAACAGTAGATGCTGTGCCTTTTGCATGATTACCAAAATCTTCTATAACATAATCAACTTTTAAATCGTAATTTTTAACAACTTGTTCATATGTTATTGCAGGATCTATCCCTGAAAGATTTGCACTTGTTGTTGCAAGAACTCTACCCGGAATAAATTCGCAAAGAGCTTTAAATGTATCGTTTTTAGGAACTCTTATACCTATAGTATCCAAATTTGTAGATAACCAGTTTGGAACATTATTACTTTTCTTCATAACAAGAGTTAAAGCTCCAGGGAAATATTTATTAATAAGTTCCTCAGCCTTTTCTGGAACAGAATCAACATATTTAACAAGATTATAAACAGAATTAGACATTAAAATAAGAGGTTTTCTTTGGTCTCTTTGCTTGATTTCATATATACGTTTACAAGCTCTTTCACTTGTAGGCAAACATCCTATTCCCCATACTGTATCTGTTACAAACGCTATAATTCCATCATTTTTTAATATCTTTATTATTTTCTCTTTTTCAAAAATCATTTTTTATTCCTTACTAATCTATTTTTTAACTCTATAACATATTCATTCTTAAATAATAAATTCAAGATGATATATATTATAATACAAACTACAGCAATAGTACAAATCTTTATTATTTCTAACAAATGAACTTCTACAGAAATTTTGTCCATATATTTTGATAAAACAAAGCAAATTATAAATGTAATACAACCTGAAATAATCATTTTCAGAAAGTTTTTAAACAAACTTTTATAATCTAATTTTAAATGTCGAGAAATCAAAATACCAAGCATAACAGCATTAAATAAAGTTACCAAAGAGGTCGAAAGCGTAATACCGGCAATTCCCAAACGTTTAACCAAAAGCATATTTAAAACAACCTTTAAAACAATAGAACTAAACGCTATAATAAATGGTGTTTTCGAATCGTTAAAGGAATAAAATAATCTTGTAATAGAATCTCTGAATACATAAGGAA
>CADCPD010000170.1 GCA_902803265.1 uncultured bacterium
AACTACGAATTGTGTCAATTTCATACCTAATAAACCGAATTTTTCCATTACTGCTGCAACAGGATTAGTTAATGTTCCTAAGTCTTCACAAACTATGTCGTTTTTGTTTAAACCTTCTTCTTTTGCCGCTGCGATAACTATTTTTTCGATTAATCTTCCGTATTCTTTTATTTGTTTATCTGTCAAATCAATTATGCGTTTTTCTTTGTCTGAAGTAACTTCATTATTAATATTTTCCATTGTCGCAATGGCATATTTTGAAAGTTCAGGGTGCTCAGGAGATGAATATAATCTTCCTGCGCCTTCTTCAGGTTTTGGATTTGCATTTGATTTATATACCCATGGATCAATTAATCCTACAATATGGTCAATTCTAACCCCACCTGGATTTTCTTTAAACATTTTCTTGAATAGGTTTTTCATTAAAATACCGCCTTTATCAAGAGTTCCGTCTTTTTTGAATAATAATTCAGGATTCATTACAGGAAAGCCCCATGCTTGTCCGTTTGCTGAAAAATAATCAGGAGGACAGCCTAATGACCAGCCTTCCAAGAATAATGATTTGTATGCCCAAGTATCTCTATCTGAGAATGCCACTTGTCTATCTGCTATCATTTTTATTTTTCTATCTTTTGCATATTTTTTTGTTTCATCATTTTGTTTAGAAATTACGTATTGAATAAACATGTAGTATTCAATTTCGTCTTTATATTTTTCTTCTATTTCATCTAAGCGTTTTGAATATTCTGTTTTTTCTTCATATGAATTTGGAGCGTATAAATTTTTATCTGTCTCACTTTGCCATAATGGCCAGTAATCATTATTGTGTTCAATTGAAAGTGCAGAATATAGAGCATCTGTTTCTAACCAGAATTTATTTTCTAATTTATATACTTCAAATTCTTTTCTTTCTTTTTTTAGATTTTCGCTTGATTTAAAGTTATTATATGCTTCTTTTAATGCTGTGCCTTGTTCCTTGTATATATATGTATAGGCAGTTTTTGCTATATCTTTATTTGGATTTCCTTCTACAATTTTATTAAATGTTTCTTCTGATAGAATATAATCCCATTTTTTTGTAGTTAATTCTTTTAAATCTACGAATAATGGGTTGTTTGAAAATATTGTACTTGTGTATGGCGATGAGTCACAACCTTTTGTTTTTCCTGAAGGTCCAAGTTGTATTGAAGTAAATACTCCAGATACATAATCGATTAAATCTTTTGCACCATTTGAATTTGGTGTTCCAAAACCAGTGTTTTCACCTTTTCTTGAAGGAAAACTTCCACCGTGTATTATTAATGCTAAATTCTTTTTGCCAAGTACTTTCAAAGCGTCTTTTAAGACTTTTGCTTGTTTTTTATCCATGCCTCTATCTCCAACTAATCTGCGTGTTATTGTCTTAATTTTAACACTGCCATATTTTATTCACAAGTTAAATTTTGACATTGTTAAAACACGTAAAGTATATTTATTCTTGAGTAAATAAAATTAATTGTGAGCCTTCGTCATCAGAGAGTACTTTCTTTCTTTGTGTAAGATTTTTTGAAAAATCTTTTTGCATTTTTACCATTAAATCTTGAGAACGAGAGACAACTGCTTGTGGAAGTCCTGCCATTTTTGCTACTTGTATACCGTAACTTTGGCTCGCACCGCCTTGTACAATTTTTCTCAAAAACTCAATTTCTCCGTTTTCTTCTGAAACAGTTATTCTGTAATTTTTTATTGTAGGATATGAATTTGTCATAACATTTAGTTCGTGATAATGCGTAGCAAAAATTGTTCGTGCTTTAATTTTTGTTGCAATGTATTCAGCTACTGCCCATGCTATTGCAACTCCGTCATATGTGCTTGTTCCTCTTCCGATTTCATCCAAAAGTACAAAGCTTCTTTCTGTTGCAGTATTTAAAATATAAGATGTTTCAATCATTTCTACCATAAATGTTGATTGTCCCAGTGTTAAATCATCACTTGCTCCGACTCGGGTATATATCTTGTCAGCTATGCCTATTATAGCTTCATCAGCAGGAACAAAACATCCGCATTGCGCAAGTATTAATATTAGTGCGTTTTGTCTCATGTATGTTGATTTGCCTGCCATATTTGGCCCTGTAAGTATCATAAATTCCATATCGCCATTTTTGATATTTAAATCATTTGCAACGTATGTGCCCATTGGTAAAATTTTTTCCAATACGACATGTCTTCCATTTTTTACATAGAAATTCAGTGAGTCATCTATTTTTGGTCTGACGTAATTATTTTCAAGGCTAACTTGTGCAAAATTTGATAAAACGTCAGCTTTTGCAATGCATTCAGATATTTCTGTAAGTAATTTTGTATATTCTTTTGTATAATTTTTAAAATCACAATAAATTTTATATTCAAGTTCTTTTGATTTGAATTGAGAAGTCAGAACAATATCTTCGTGTTTTTTTAATTCGTCTGTGATAAATCTTTCAGCACCTGTTAGCGTTTGTTTTCTTATGTAATAATCAGGTACAAGATTTAAGTATGAATTTGTAACTTCTATAAAATATCCAAAAACTTTGTTATAACCTACTTTTAGTTTTGTTATCCCAGTTTTTTCTTTTTCTTCTTCTTCAAATTTTCTTAACCATTCTTCTTGATTTTCTGCGGCGTTTCTAAGGTAATCCAGTTCTCCGTTTACGCCTTCTTTTATTA